>JAQULD010000065.1 GCA_028719045.1 Candidatus Omnitrophota bacterium
AGGCTTCTTCGCGATAAAAGATGATCTTGTAAACGCCGGAGCTGTTTACCTTGACAGGGAAGTGGTGGTAGACGGTAATTTGATAACTTCCCGTAAACCGGAAGACCTGCCGGCGTTCTGCAGGGAAATCATACGGTTTTTAAAGCCTAAAGCCTAAAAGGGCCCGTATCCTCCCCGGATCAACCTGTAAAGAAAGATATTGACAGTTTGATAAATTTGAGATATCATATTTATCATACAATTCATACAGGGATGGAGGAAGGAAAATGCAGGCACTATTTAAAGGTAAAGTTTACGGCGCTGTAACATTGGGAGAAAGGGGGCAGCTGGTTATCCCCTCGGAGTTGAGAAAAGCGCTGCGTATAAAGTCGGGCGATCAACTGATGGTTTTTGCCAAGATAGACAAGAAAGTTATCAATCTCATGCCGACTAAGGATTTTAGTATTTTTCTGGACCGCGCGGAAAAGGTGATATCCAAACTTGAAAGCAAGATCCCAAAAACCAGGTGAACTTTTGAGTAGAATAAAAACCGTTATTTTTACCTTAATCCTCAGTTTTTGTTTTTACCTGCCGTACGCGGCCGCCGAAGAACCCCTTGCCTGGAAAGACTGCGTAAAGGAAGCCGCTAAAAACCACCCTGACCTTATCGCGGCGGAAGAAGCTGTGAATCAGTCGAAAGCCGCTAAAACTATAACCGCCAGTACTCTTTATCCCCAGATAGACACAAGCCTTAACGCCTCGACCGCCAGAACTTCTTCCGCTAGCGGCCCGGCTACCACTTCCAATAATTACAATTACGGGGCAAGCGCCTCACAGCTTTTGTTTGACGGCCTTAAAACAGTCAATAATGTAAAGGCCGCTTCAGAAAATATAAAAGCCGCGCAATATAATTACAGGTTCACTTCTACAGAGATAAGGCTGCGCCTGCGCTCCGCGTTTTTAAACCTGCTGAACGCCCAGGAGTCGATAAAGATCAACAAGGATATTTTCGATATCAGGAGAAGCGATCTGGAGCTGATCACTTTACGTTATGAATCCGGGATGGAGCATAAGGGGGCTTTGCTAAACTCCGAAGCAAATCTCGCGCAGGCTGAATTCCAGATCAACCAGGCAAAAAGGGCCAGGGAGGTCGCGCAAAGACAGCTTATCAAGGAAATGGGCAGGACTCAGTTTTCCGATATCAGCGTAAAGTCTGATTTCGCGCTTGTTGAAAACACGACCCAGCTGCCTGATTTTGATGGTTTAGCTGATAAGAATCCGAACCTGGGGAAATTTATCGCTCAAAAGAACGCGGCGGCATTCGGCATAAAGTCCGCGGAAGCTGATTTTTTTCCGCATCTTTCCGGCCAGGCCCAGGCGAATAAGAACGGATCGCACTGGCCTCCGCGCGGAGACGAGTATAACGCCGGGCTTTCTTTGACATTCCCGTTATTCGAGGGAGGATTAAGATTTGCCCAGGTATCGAGCGCCAAAGCCCAGTTTAACCAGGCCAAGGAAAACGAACGCAGCACAAAGGATACCATAATTTTTACGCTCGAACAGACCTGGGCCGCCCTGCATGACGCTATAGAGACGGTTGCCGTGCAAAAAAAGTTCCTATCGGCGGCTGAGGAACGTTACAGGATCGCCGAGGCGCAATATTCATTGGGGCTTCTCCAGTACGATAACTGGACGATCATCGAGGATACCCTGGTAAGGACAAAAACTTCTGTTTTGGATGCCGAAACGCAAGCCTTGCAAGCTGAGGCGAACTGGATACAGGCGAAAGGAGAAACGTTGGAATATGCGCAATAAAAAAGTAATAATCATTGTTTTGGTTTTAATCATAGCGATTGTTTCGGCAGTGGCCATCGTGAAATTAAAAAATAAGAAGGCGGGCGATGAAGTGGTGCAGGAGATAAGCCCGGTCAGGGGGGCTATCAGGGTGTTTATCTCTACCACAGGGACGGTTTTGCCTAAAAACCGCCTGCAGGTAAAGCCGCCGGTAAACGGCCGCATAGAACAAATACTGGTCCAGGAAGGGGAAATGGTCAAGACCGGGCAGATCTTGGCCTGGATGAGTTCCACCGACAGGGCCGCTTTATTAGATGCCGCGCGCGGCCAGGGTGAAGAGCAGTTGAAATACTGGCAAGACGCCTATAAGCCTATAGCTTTGTTATCGCCTATTGACGGCGAAGTGATAGTCGCGACAACCCAGCCGGGGCAGACCGTAACTACGGCTGACGCGGTAGTGGTGTTGTCAGACCACCTGATAGTCAGGGCGCAGGTAGATGAAACTGATATCGGAAAAATAACTCAGGACATGAAGGCGGACGTCACGCTTGACGCTTACCCCGACACTAAAATAAAAGCCGCGGTCGAACATATATATTATGAATCGCAGACCGTTAATAACGTCACTATTTATCCGGTTGACCTTGTCACGCAGGAAGTGCCGTCTTTTTTCCGCTCCGGCATGAATGCTACGGTGGATTTCCTGGTGCAGGACAAGAAAAACATCCTGGTTATCCCTGTTGAGGCGGTGTCCAAGAACGGGGAAAATTATGTTTTGCTTAAGCAGGCTAACTCGAAAGAACCGGTAAAGGCGCGCGTAAAGCTGGGTATTTCTGATGATAAAAACGTGGAAATCGTCTCCGGGATAGATGAAAATGACCGTATAGTGGTAAAATCGAAAAAGTATTCCCTTCCCAAATCGAGCATCTCGGGGAGTAATCCGTTTTCTCCTTTTCGCAGAAGATAATGATAGAACTAAAACATATTTCCAAAACCTATCAAATGGGTTCAGAAAAAGTGAAGGCCCTGCAGGACGTTTCATTGAAGATCACGGCCGGGGAATTTGTGGCGATCATGGGGCCTTCCGGTTCCGGTAAATCCACGCTTATGCACGTGCTTGGCCTGCTTGACAGGCCGGATTCAGGAGAATATTACCTGGGGCAGAAAAAGCTTAATGATCTTTCCGATGTTGAATTGGCGGTCATACGCAACCGTTTGATCGGTTTTGTGTTCCAGCAGTTTCACCTCTTGCCCAGGATGACAGCGCTTGAAAACGCCGAGCTGCCTTTGGTATACGCGGGAAAGCGCCATTTGAACGTCCAGGCAAAACAAAGGATTGAGGAAGTAGGTTTAGGCAGCAGGGCAAATCACAAGCCAAGCGAACTTTCGGGAGGCCAGCAGCAGCGGGTGGCTATAGCCCGTTCTCTGGTTAATGACCCCCTGATCATTTTCGCGGATGAGCCTACCGGTAACCTCGATTCGAAAAGCAAGGAAGAGATCATCTCCATACTCAAGGGGCTGAATGATAAAGGCAAGACCATTATCATGGTTACCCACGAAAATGAAATGGCGGTGCATGCCAAGCGAGTTATCCGTATATTTGACGGTAAAATTATTTCCGATGTGAGGCAAGGGACAGCTGCGAAAAACTCCGAAGAAAGCCGGGTGGACCAGATAATCGGCGTGGCGTTGTCAAAACAGGAGAGAAAGGCAAGGGAGATCCAGTTTTTGGAGTATCTTGCGCAGGCGGGGCAGGCAATGGTGTCCCATAAGATGCGGTCTTTTTTATCCATACTGGGAATATTGATCGGCGTTGCGGCGGTGATCGCCATGCTCGCAGTAGGCACTGGAGCGAAAGAATCTATTGAGCATCAGTTAGCGTCATTGGGGTCAAATCTTATTTTGGTTATGCCCGGTTCTTCCAGGGTCGGGGGGATATCTTCCGGAGCAGGGACCGTGACGCGGTTTACCTTTCAGGATGTCGCGGCGATCGAAAAACTCACCGATGAAGTAACAAAGGTCAGCCCTTCAGTCAGCGGAAGAGGCCAGGTGGTGTATCAAAATAAGAACTGGAGCACCCAGGTGGAAGGCGATGGCGTTAATTATGCTTCTATCCGCGCAGCTATGCCTGCAGTGGGGAGGTTTTTTACCGACGAAGAAGTAAAGAGAAGGGATAAGGTCGCGGTAGTGGGAATGACCGTGGTAAAGCAGATTTTCGGCGATGTCAATCCTGTCGGCGAAACAATCAAGATCAATCTTATCAATTTCAAGGTGATCGGGATACTTCCTGAAAAGGGCGCGACCGGTTTTCGCGACCAGGACGATATAGTGATCATTCCTGTTACCACCGCCATGTTCAGGGTTTTCGGTAAAGAGTACCTTGATTCTATTTCTGTCGAAGCGGCCAGCCCCCAGGCAATAGCCCCGGCCCAGGAGGCCATATCCAAGATCATCATAAAACAGCACCATCTGGTTACAAAAGACGAGCAGGACACTTTCCAGGTCCGGAACATGGCGGACATTAAGAATACCCTTGAGGCTACCACCAAAACAATGTCATTATTGCTGGGCACTATTGCCGCTATATCGCTTTTGGTGGGAGGCATAGGCATTATGAATATAATGCTTGTTTCAGTAACGGAGCGCACGCGCGAGATCGGTCTGCGCAAGGCGATTGGCGCCAATAACAAAGATATCATGGCGCAATTTTTGATCGAATCCGTGTTAATGTCATTTCTCGGAGGGATTACGGGAATATTGCTTGGAGGAGGCATCGCCGTGCTTATCACTGTTTTCGCCAAATGGACGGTAAAAGTTTCCGCTTCTTCGGTTATACTGGCTACGACATTCTCTCTGGTTGTGGGAATAGTCTTCGGCCTTTGGCCGGCGCATAAAGCTTCTAAGCTTGACCCTATAGAGGCGCTTAGATACGAATGAAAACATATAAATTATTCACGGCGGCAAGTTTTTTTCTTCTGGTTTTGTTTTTAAAATCCGGTTTTTGCGGCCAATTCCCGGAAAACCAGCCGTTTAAGCTCATCACTATTCAAGACGGCATAAAAATGGTGCTTGAAGACAGCCGGCTCCTTAAGATAACGCTGTTAGATAAAGACCAGGCCCTGCAAAACTCGTTGATCGCGCGTTCCGCGCTCCTGCCTCAGTTGTCCGCCTCATTGGAAGAAGACCTTCTTAACCATCAGCCCGCCGCGAGGTTCGATTCGCTTAAAGTTAATTCGGCGGAGAAACAATCGGTGTCTTACGGTTTTGACGTTTATAAGACCCTGTTTGATTTCGGGAAGAGCCTTTCAAATTATAAGGCCGAGCTTGAATTGGTAAATGCCAGGCAGGCGGGTTTTGAAAGCGTAAGGAATATCGCGATCCTTGAATTTATCGTGGCTTATTTTGATCTTTTGGAAGCGGAGAAGATGATTGGGGTCGCGGAAAAGGAAGTTGAAAGCATTACTTCGTACCTTTCCGATATCGAGCATCTCTATGAGCACGGCGCCGCGATTAAAAACGACCTGCTGCCCGCCAGGGTAAGGCTCGCCGACGCCAAACAGAAACTTATTTCATCGCGTAACGCGCGGTCTGTTTCCGAAGCAAGGTTAAAGAGCATTCTTTCCATTCCTTTAAGGGAAAAAATAATGGTCAAGGATTTAGAGATGAGGACAGCGAATATCCCGGGAATGGAAGAGGCCTGGATGACCGCGCAGACGGAAAGGTCAGAGTTAAAAGTGTTCGGCGACCAGATAAAATCCTCGCTCTTAAGCGAGAAATCAAAATCAGTGCGGAATTATCCGGTCCTTTTCGCGGATACCGGTTATGAATATACCCAAAACAAATTCACGGTGCACCAGGATGAGATTTTTCTTCATCTGGGGGCCAAAGCCCAGCTTTATGACGGCGGCGCGGCTAAAGCGGAGGTGCGGAAGGAGCGCGCGAAGCGCAAACAGCTTTCTGAACAGCTGGCGCAACTCCTGGAAGACATAGGCGTGGAGATAGAAAACAGCTATCTGGCGTGCAAGGACGCGGGCGAGAAATTATTGGTTTCCGGGGACGCCTTAAGCCAGGCCCGTGAGAATGTGCGCGTGAACCGGGTAAAATACACGGAGGGAAGCGCCAATACTACAGATGTCCTTGAGGCGATAACCCTTCAGACGGTCGCCGAGACCAATTATTGCAATTCCGATTATGAATTGAAACGCAATTACGCGAAGTTCATGTATTCCATGGGAATAGACCTGTCTTTGATCTACGAACGAATGAAGAGGGAGGAGAATGGCTCAAACAAATAATAATAAATTAAAGCTTATCATTGTTTTGCTGATCGCCGCGCTTTTGATCGGGGGGTTTAGCGTTTTTTATGTTATCCGCGGTTTTTCGCGCGTTACTACGGATGATGCTTACATAGAAGGAAGGATCCATAGCATCGCTTCCAAGATCTACGGAACGGCGCTTCAGGTTTACGTGGAAGACAATAAGAGTGTTAGAAAAGGCGAATTGCTTTTAGAGATTGACCCCGCCGATTATGAGCTTAAAGTCCATGAGGCCACGGCCGCGCTCGATGCTGAAAATGCCCGCTTGCAAGACGCCCAGGCCGGCATAAAGACCGCGGCAGCCGGCCTTGAAATACAGAAAGTTTCTCTTAGCCAGGCTGTCCTGGACAAAGAACGGGCGGAGGCGCTTTTTAAAGAAGGCGTAATTACCCAGGAAAAGCATGAAAAAGTTACGACCGCTTTTAACCTCGCTTCGGCGGAAGTAAAAGCGGCCGAAGAACAGCTTGAAAAAGCCAAGTCCCTGAAAACTCTGGAAGAATCGCTCGTAAAACAGAAAGAAGCTTCTTTGAATATCGCGAAGCTTAATTTAAGTTATACCAAGATTTATGCCCCATCCGACGGTTATATCACGCGTAAATCCGTGGAAGTGGGTAACCAGCTCCAGGCGGGCCAGCCTGTTATGGCGGTGGTGCCTCTTGATGATATCTGGATCGTGGCAAATTTCAAAGAGACGCAATTCAAGAACGTTCGGACGGGCCAGCCTGTAATAGTCAAGGTGGACGCTTATCCCGGAAAGGTTTTTCAGGCCAAAGTTGAAAGCATCATGGCAGGCACCGGAGCCGTATTTTCCTTATTCCCTCCGGAGAACGCCCTTGGCAATTACGTTAAAGTCGTGCAGCGGATCCCGGTAAAGATCGTTTTTGATAAGGCCGCCGGGGCAAATCAGGTTTTACGCATAGGCATGTCCTGCGTTCCGACTATAATCACTAAAAATGAATAAATGGATCGTCGCCTTATCGGTAATACTCCCCACGCTTATAGAGGTTATCGATACTTCGGTGGTAAATGTCTCCCTGGACCATATCCGGGGCAGCCTTTCCGCGGGCATAGATGAAGCGACCTGGACCATTACCGCGTATCTTGTTTCGAATGCCATAATCATCCCTATTACAGGATGGTTAAGCAGGGTATTCGGAAGGAAAAATTACCTGACCTTTTCTGTCGGGCTGTTCACTCTCAGTTCTTTTTTGTGCGGTTCTTCCAAGACCCTTTCCCAGCTTATTTTCTTCAGGATCATGCAGGGAGTAGGAGGGGGAGCCCTGCAGCCGATCTCACAGGCCATATTGCTGGAAACTTTCCCGGTAGCCCAGCATGGAATGGCGATGGCGCTCTTTGGAGTAGGGGTAATGTTCGGCCCGATAATCGGGCCCATAGTGGGCGGCTGGATAACCGACAACTGGTCATGGAACTGGATCTTTTACATAAATATCCCCATCGGCGTCATTTCAATGTTAATGATCATGTTTTTCATACGGGACCCCCATTATTTACAAAGGATAAAAGCAAAGATCGATTACTGGGGGCTGGTTTTGATTGCGGTCGGGCTGGGCAGCCTGCAGATAATACTTGATAAAGGCCAACGCCTGGATTGGCTTTCTTCGGCGTTCATCTTCAGGCTTTCGATAATATCCGCGGCGAGCCTTATCTTGTTTATAATCGTGGAATTAAGGTCGTCCGAGCCGGTGGTAAATTTAAGGGTGTTTAAAAATATTTCTTTTACTTCCGGAAACCTTATCCAGTTTATCGCGTTTTTCGTGCTCTTCGGCAGTATTGTGCTTATCCCGATGTATTTGCAGCAGTTGATGGGCTACAATGCCATGCTTGCCGGGCTTGCCCTGGCTCCCGGCGGGATCGCCACGCTTATTTCAATGCCTATCGCCGGACGGTTGGTTACCAAGATCAATCCGAAATTTATCCTGGCTACGGGGATCATTATCACTTCGTATTCCACTTTCTTAATGGCGCAGTTTAATCTTTACACTAATTTTGACATCGTGGCCTGGTCAAGGATCGGCATGGGCTTCGGGATGGGGCTGGTCTTTATCCCGCTGGTCAATATGACCCTTTCTTCCATAAAAAAAGAGGAAATGGGCAATGCCACAGGGGTTTTTAACCTCTTAAGGAACCTGGGAGGAAGTTTTGGGGTAGCTTTCGTCACTACTCTGCTCGCCAGGAGGTCCCAGTTTCACCAATCGCGCTTAGTGGAAAATCTCAACCCGTTCGACCAAAGGTTTCAGTTGGGAGCGTCGCATTCCCTGTCTATCCTGCAGTATAAGGGGATTACCGGAGCCGCGCAAGCCAAGGGTATTATCTACCAGCGGCTCTTAAGAGAATCGAGCATGAATTCTTTTGTGGACGCGTTTTTTATTTCCACACTTTTGCTTCTTTGCATTTTGCCATTGGTCCTGTTCATCAAGAAAGTAAAAAAAGAAGAAGGGGCTGTCCCTATCCATTGACAGGGTGCCGCTATGGTTTTAAAAAAAATATTGAACTCTAATCTTACTTTCGCCGCCATTTCAATCTGGTTTATAGTGGCATTGGCTTTCGCAGTGGGGGAAAGGGGCGGCAGGGATTTGAAAGTAGGGCTGTTCGGAGTGGAACAGGTCCTGCATAAAAAATCCCCATACGAGAATCCTACCGATCCTAACCGCACGATCTTCCGTTACGCGCCCGCTTTAACCATACTTGAATACCCGTTCCGGATGAAAAGCAGGATGACCGCTCCGTTTGAATTCCAGGATATGCTGCCTTCGATCTTTAGCTGGTATTTCGCGGAAATACTTGCATTGATA
>JAQULD010000066.1 GCA_028719045.1 Candidatus Omnitrophota bacterium
AACCGGGACTTAAGCACTTACGGATTCCTCGGATATCCTGTATTGCAGGCGGCTGATATCGTGCTTTACAAAGCGCACACAGTGCCTGTGGGGGAAGACCAGCTGCCGCACTTGGAATTGACACGGGAGATCGTGCGCAAATTTAACGGCCTTTATAAAAAAGAAGTTTTCCCGGAGCCGGAAGCGCTTTTAACCAAAGCGTCGAGGCTGCAGGGGCTTGACGGCCGCAAGATGAGCAAAAGCTATAATAATTATATCGCCATTACCGAAGAGCCTCAAGAGATACGCAAGAAAGTCCAGAACATGTTTACCGACCCGCAAAGGGTAAAACTGACCGATCCGGGACATCCTGAAAAGTGCAACGTGCATAACTATTACGCGGTGTTCGCGCCCGAAAGAAAAAAAGAAATCGACCCCCTTTGCCGCCAGGCGAAAATCGGCTGCACCGCCTGCAAAAAAGAACTGGCGGAAATACTGGTCAAATATTTAGAGCCTATTCAAAATAGAAGGCAAGAGCTTCTGAAAGATAAAAAGCAAGTCCTGGATATATTGGAAAAAGGCAGGGCCCGGGCGGAGGAAGTCGCTTCTTCCACAATGGCTGAAGTTAAAAAAATGGTTGGTCTATGAGCTATAAAGTAAAACTTGAATTATTTGAAGGCCCTCTTGACCTGCTTTTGTACCTGGTTAAAAAGGACCATCTTAATATTTATGATATACCTGTTTCGCAGGTCACCGAGCAATATATGCGTTACCTTGACCTGATGCAGTTTTTGGACCTTAATATCGCGGGCGAATTCCTGGTAATGGCTGCCACCCTCATGCAGATAAAATCGAAGCTGCTTCTTCCCGCGGAAGAATCGGCCCCGGAGGAAGAACAGGAAGATCCGCGCGCTGAACTCGTCAAGCAGCTTTTGGAATACGAGCGTTTCAAGGAAATAGCCGAAGAACTGAGGGAACGGGAATCCGGGCAAAGGGAAATCTTTAAACGGCCTAAGGTCGTGGCCAAAGAAATCCCGGACGAGGCGCCGGCGTATTTTGAAGCAAGCATTTTTGACCTGATCACCGCTTTTTCCTCCGCCCTCGCGGAAGTCCCTAAGGAATTATTTTACGAAGTCATAAAGGAAGAATTTACCATCGAGGGCAAGATCCACAACCTGCTGCACCTCTTATTGCTCAAGCCTTCCGTGCGCCTGTCCGAGCTGTTTAGCCAGGCGAAAAACAAACTGGATATCATCGTTACCTTTCTTTCCGTGCTGGAACTGATCAGGTTAAAAGAGATCATCGTTTTTCAGAGGGAATCATTTGGGGAAATAGAGGTATCCAGGAACAAAAATAATATCATACCTTATGCAGGAAGAGACGAAGCCAAAACAAATTAAACAAAGCAAGGCCTCAGGCGGCGGTGAATATATCTATGCGGATAACGGATTACCGCAGGCCGTGGAGAACCTTTTGCAGAAACAACCTGTCTTAAAAGGCCAGGAAACGGAAGAGGATGTTGTCCTTAACCTTTCGTTAAGACCATCCAAACTATCGGAGTTCATCGGGCAGAAAGAAATAGTGGATAATATGAAAGTCTGCCTGTCCGCGGCTAAACAAAGAAAAGAGCCTCTTGAACACCTGTTGCTGTCAGGCCCTCCGGGGCTGGGAAAAACCTGCTTAGCCCACATTATCGCCAACGAAATGCACAGCAAAGTCACCGCTACTTCCGGGCCCGCCATAGAAAGGGCGGGGGACCTTATAGGAATATTAACCAACCTGGAAAAAGGCGATATACTTTTTATCGATGAGATACACAGGCTTTCAAAAGTGGTGGAAGAATTCCTTTATCCGGCGATGGAGGATTTTCAGATAGATTTTATCATAGATAAAGGGCCGTATGCCAAGACCATAAAATTCCGGCTTAAGCCTTTTACCCTGGTAGGGGCCACCACGCGTTCCGGCCTTCTTTCGGCTCCTCTGAGGAGCAGGTTCGGCATATTTTACCACCTGGATTTCTACAAATACGAAGACCTGGCTGAAGTGATCAGGCGGTCGGCGAAGTTACTTTCCGTGGAAATCGATAAGGACGCTTCATTGGAGATCGCCAGGCGCGCAAGAGGGACCCCGCGTATCGCTAACAGGCTGTTGCGCAGGATACGCGATTACGCGCAGGTAGAGGGAATAAAGAAGATAACCCTGGAAAGCGCTTCCAAGACCCTGGATGAATTAGGCATTGATAAGGCTGGATTTGACGATTTGGACCGCAGGGTCATGAAGGTCATACTTAATACTTTTGACGGCGGGCCTGTGGGAGTGGAGGCGTTGGCTGCCAGCCTTAATGAAGAAGTCGATACCATAGTTGACACAGTCGAACCCTATCTTTTAAAAACAGGATATCTTAAACGCACTTCGCGCGGACGCCTCGCTACGAAAATTGCTTTCGAACACTTCGGCCTCAATTACAATAAAGAAAAACAAGACGAACTATTCAGGGACACCCAATAACTCAATCGGAAGCCGCTCTTTTAACCAAAGCTAAGATTGTCCCCTTGAATTGTCTTTGGGAAAATGCAAGAATTAGGTAAGATATTAATAATTTTCGGGATTATTCTAATCAGCGCCGGGCTGTTTTTGACTTTTTTCAATAAGATCCCATTATTAGGCAAGCTGCCGGGGGACATTCTTATACAGAAAAAGAATTTCACGTTTTATTTCCCTCTGGCGACCTCGATTTTGGCAAGCATAATCCTGTCTTTAATCTTTTGGCTGTTTTCTCGCAGGTAAAAAATATGAAATATGCCTACTCAATACTGAAAAATAATTTTTTAACCTTTGGTTTTTGTTTGGCGTTTTGCTTCCTGCATTTTACGCTTTGTTACGCCTCCGGAGAAAGGTTCATTCGCGTAAAGATCATCGATGATTCCGCTTCGCTTGCCCTGGCCATAAACGGCGGCTACGAAGTAATCGATTATGACAGCCAGAAATCACTGGCGCAGGGAACAGCCATCAATACCACCGTTACTTCTTATAAAAACAGGATAAATATCGGCTCGAACGATTTTGGCGCCTCAAGATTATTTATTAAAGCTGGCGCTAATACTGAGATCTCTTTGAACGGCAGATGCTTCCGCGGGGCGGTGCTTTTCCTCAGGAAAAGCGGCTCCGCTTTTTACGTTATCAATTACCTGGAACTGGAAGATTACATCAAGGGTGTTTTATTCCATGAAACTTCGCATTATTGGCCGGATGAAGTATTAAAAGCCCAGGCAATAGTCTGCAGGACTTTCGCGCTTTACCAGATGCAGCAGAACACAAAGAACGATTTTGACGTCACAAGCGACATCTATTCCCAGATGTACGGCGGAAGCACTTCGGAACGTTACCGCACCAACAGGGCGGTCGCCGAAACCAAAGGGGTCGTGCTCACTTATAATAATAAAATATTTCCGGCATATTATCATGCCACTTGCGCAGGACACACGGAAGACGCGTCTTTATTGTGGGGCATAAACATCCCGCCTTTAAAAGGCGTTGTCTGCGGTTTCTGCAAAGACTCTCCTCATTTTAACTGGCATGAAGTGACCCCCCAGGATGACGTGAAATGGACGCTCAGGAAAGCGGGCATAAGGCTTAAAAAAATAAAAAACATAGAGATAGAGGATAAAGACGCTTCGGGGCGTATTACGAATCTGATATTTAAGGACAGCGATAAGGAAGCAAAGATCTCCGCCAAGGATTTCAGGAACCTGGTCGGCCCCAACGTCATCAGAAGCACGATTTTTAAGGTAAGCCTTGAAGGCGACGATATAATTTTCGAAGGCGTAGGCTGGGGCCACGGGGTCGGGATGTGCCAGTGGGGCGCTTATTTCATGGCAAAAGAAGGCAAGTCCTACCAGGATATCCTCAAGTATTACTATCCCGGAGCGGAAATTTCGCTGAATGCCAGATGAAACTATCCGAGTTCGATTACAATTTACCGAAAGAATTAATAGCCAGGTATCCGCTTTTGGAGCGCGATGAAGCCAAGCTCCTGGTTTTACGCAGGCAAGGCGGACAGATAGAGCATTCTGTATTTAAAGATATTACCGGGTTCTTTTCCAAAGGTGACCTTTTGGTATTAAATAATACCAGGGTATTGAACTGCCGGCTTTTGGGGCGCAGGTCTACCGGAGGAAAGGTCGAAGTCCTGCTTTTAAACCAGAAGCAGGGAATGACTTTTAACGCCTTGTTAAAACCCGGGCGCCTCAAACTTGACGAGAAAATAATTTTTGACGGGCAGGATATTTACTGCAGGATAACTTCCAGGAATGAAGTTACCTTCTCGGCTAAAGATGCTGAAGAAGTCTATAAGCTTGGAGTGATGCCGCTGCCTCCCTATATAAAAAGAAATTCCGAGCAGATGGACGATGTTTATTACCAGACGGTTTACGCCGAGAAAAAAGGCTCTGTGGCCGCTCCGACAGCGGGGCTGCATTTTACCGAAAGTCTCTTGCGGCGCATAAAAGATTCAGGCGTGAATATCGCTTACGTTACCCTGCATATCAGTTACGCTACGTTTAAATCCATTAAATCAGAAGACATAACGGAACACAAAATGGATAGGGAATATTTTGAGATAGATGACCGGAACCTGGAACTAATAGAAAACGCGCGGGCGCAAAAGGCGCGGATATTCGCGGTAGGCACGACCAGCTGCCGTGTTTTGGAAAGTTACGCCGCAACGAAAGCGCGGCAGGGGTATACCGACCTGTTCATTTATCCGGGGTATAAATTCAAGCTGGTTAACTGTCTTCTTACTAATTTTCATCTTCCCCGTACCACACTTTTACTCCTTGTTTCGGCCTTCGCGGGCAAAGAGCTTGCTGACAAATCCTATCAGCAGGCAATTGAAAAAAAATACAGGTTTTACAGTTACGGCGATGCTATGCTTATTATTTAAATTTTGAAATGTATTGCCGTGGGTTTTGTGGTATATTAATATTTATATAAAGGGCTATACTAAAAGGGGATAGCTATGCCTGGATTTTTCAAAGGACAGTTAGATTACGTATATTTCTGCTATGGCCTCGCTTTTTTAGTATTAGCCGCTATATGCTTTACCCTCCAGAGAGAAAGAGAACACCGCCTGGCCTGGTTTTGGCTTGGCCTGTTTGCTGTTACTTTCGGCGCAAGCGAATGGCTTGAGCTTTTTACCGTAAATATAGGGGAAAGCGGACTTTTTTCCGCTGTGCGCCTGGGCGGCAGGATCTTAGCGTATGTGTTCCTTTTTGAGTTTGCCAGGATAGATATTTTCAGGCTGCGCCCTAAATTAGCAAAAGCATGGATTTACTTGCCATTCCTGCTGCTTTCTGTTTCAGGGGCTTTCTTCGGCGGTAAAGGGCTGAATTTCTCTTCTTATTATTTTCTTGGTTTGCCCGCGGGGCTGTTTTCAGCCTGGGTGCTGGTCAGGGCGTCTAAGTTCGAAACAAACAGGCGCCATTGGTTGATAATCTCCGCTCTTGCGCTTTTTATTTATGCAATATTCAATGCCGTATTTGTGCCTAAAATATCTTTACTGGCAGAAGGCGGTATTTTTCCCGTCCAGATCATCCGTGTCGCCCTCGCGTTATTCTTGGTAATAAGCCTGTGGTTCTATTCGCAGGTACCCCGGTTTCCTGGCCATCGCCTGTTAAGCCATCCTATATATCTGCAGCTTTCCACCTGGGTCGCCCTTACTTTAATTGCGATCATAACTTCCGGCTGGTTTTTTACCAATTATTTAGGCGATTTCGCGCGGGCCAAATTAATCAAAGACTCCAAAAACAGCGCTAACGATTTAACGCATCATCTTATGGATGAGCTGACCAAGTCGGAGCAGGCGGTAATGACCTTGAGCGGTTCCCCCTGGATTTTACCCGCTTTGATAACCGGCAAAAAAGAAGACCTGGATAACGCCAGGTCCGCACTTGACCGTTACAATCGGAGCTTGAGGATGTCCGGGTGTTTCCTTTTGGACAGCCGCGGCAGCGTCATCGTAACTTCCAGCAGGATTAAGCCTGAGGGGCTCGCAGGGAAATCGCTTGAGGATATGCCTTATTTTAAGAAATCCATGGTGGGGTGGCCCGCTTATTATTTCGCCGTGGAGTCTCCTTCGGAAGAGCGTTGTTATTACGCCAGTTTTCCCGTGAGAAGCGAAGCGGGGGATATTACAGGCGCGGTAGTTATTAAGAAGAACATTGATAATATCGAGGGAGGGTTTGTCCAGTACCCATACTCTTTTCTTGTTGACCCTTCCGGCGTTATTTTTCTCTCCGCGAACCGTAGTTTTCTTTTCAGCTGCCTTTGGCCGGTCAACGACTCCGTCCGCAGAAACTTATTGTCAACGGGGCAATACGGCAAAAACAGGCAGTTTAATTCCCTTTTAACGAAAGAAGTCTTTGACGGGCAGCAAATTGTTTTTAACAATGAAGGCCTTTATGTCGTGCGCCAGCTTATCGGCCGGGAAGGCTGGTCGATAGTTTTGCTTAGTTCCGAAAAACCGATTTTCCAATACCGCTTATTCGGCATAATGATCATCTTGTTCTTATGCATTCTTGTGCTTGTATTTCTTATGGCGGTAAGGCAAAGGGAAAAGATGCTTGCCATAGTCGCTACGGTAAATACGCAGTTAAAAACAGTGCTTGACGCGGCCACGCAGGTTTCTATTATTGCCACCGAAATGCAGGGGCTGGTTACGGTATTTAACACAGGAGCGGAGAAAATGCTCGGTTATTCCGCCGAGGATATGGTAGAGATGCACACTCCGGAAATAATCCACCTGGAAGAAGAAATCGAGGCAAGGAGCCGTGAATTAAGCGAAGAATTCTCCAGGCCTGTCAAAGGCTTTGACGTCCTGGTTGAATACGCGCGCCTTGGGCTTTATGAGCAGAGGGAATGGACCTATGTGTGCAAAGACGGAAAATACATTACCGTCAGCCTTTCCGTGACCGCGCAGCGTGATACTCACGGCATGATCACCGGTTTCCTTTTCGTCGCGACCGATATAACCGCGCGCAAGCGGGCGGAATATGAATTGCAGGAACAAAAGGAATTCTCCGAGAACCTGGTGCAGAACGCGGCTGTCGCTATTTTTGTAATAGACGCTAACCACAATGTTATTTTCTGGAATAAGGCCTGTGAAGAGCTTACCGGTTTCAAGGCTCGCGACATGATAGGCTCTCCCGATCACTGGAGAGCTTTTTATAAAAATAAACGCCCTGTCATGGCGGATATAGTGGTGGAAGGTAAATCGGAAAAAGTCCTGGAGTTTTACGGCTCCGAAGGTAAATTGGCGTTAACTCCCAGCGGCCTGCGGGCCGAAGGCTGGTATCCCAGTTTAGGCGGCAAGGACAGGTATATTATTTTTGAAGCAGCCCCTATATACAACAGCAAAGGAAAATTGGTCGCGGCCATTGAAACACTCAACGACATAACCGAAAGAAAACTCGCCGAAGAAGCCCTCGCCAGGCAGACCCAGGAATTGGCGCGTTCCAATACGGAACTGGAGCGGTTTGCTTATATAGCCTCGCATGACCTGCAGGAGCCTCTCAGGATGGTCTCCAGTTATATCCAGCTCCTGGAAAAACGTTACAAAGGCAAGCTTGATTCTTCCGCGGATGATTTTATCGGCTACATCGTTGAAGGAGTGTTCTGGATGCAGTCGCTTATCAACGCCCTTCTTACATATTCCCGCGTCGGCACACAGGCGAAAGAATTTGAAGCTACCAATTGTAATCAGGTAATCGCCAGGACCCTTATGAATTTGCAGGTAGCGATAGAAGAAAGCGGGGCGGTCATTACGTGCGACAACCTTCCCACGATTTTCGCGGACGGCTCTCAATTGATCCAATTATTCCAGAATTTGATCGGAAATGCCATAAAATTCAAGGGCGAAGAGTCCCCCAGGATACATGTTTCCTGCGAGCGCAAAGGGAACGAATGGGTTTTTTCCGTCAAGGACAACGGGATAGGGATCGCGCCGCAATATTTTACGAGGATTTTTGAGATCTTCCAGCGCCTGCATTCGAGGAAAGAATACCCGGGTACGGGTATAGGGCTGGCGGTTTGCAAAAAGATCATAGAACGCCATGGCGGACGGATCTGGCTGGAATCTACTCCAGGAAGCGGATCCATATTTTATTTTGCCATTCCTATTCCGGAGGCGGAATGATGTTACAACATCAGGAACATAAGCCCATCAGGATACTTTTGGTCGAAGATAACCCGGGCGACGCGCGCCTGCTTAAAGAATACCTGGAAGAATCGAAAGCGCTGCAGTTCGAGATGACGCACGCGGAAAAATTGAGTTCCGCGCTTTCGCACATGGAAAACGCCCACTTTGACGTTATACTGCTTGATCTTATGCTTCCGGACAGCCAGGGGCTGGATACTTTTACCAGGATAAATACCCAGGCTTCCGGCGTGCCTGTAGTGGTGATGTCGGGAATCGCGGATGAAACTGTCGCGATCAAAGCCGTGCATGAGGGCGCGGAAGATTATTTGGTCAAAGGCCAGGTGAACAGCAATCTGCTGGCGCGGGCCCTGCGTTATGCCATTGAGAGGCACCGGATGAAAATGGCCCTGCGCAGCCAATCTCTCGTCGATGATCTTACCGGGCTGTATAATCACAGGGGGTTCCTTGCCCTTGCCGGGCAGCAATTAAAATTGTCGCGCAGGACCCAAAGAGGTTTTTTTCTGGTCTTTATCGACCTGGACGGTTTGAAGCTTATCAATGATTATTTCGGCCATCTGGAAGGCGACCAGTCGCTGGTGAATACGGCCAGGATCCTTAAGAAGAC
>JAQULD010000067.1 GCA_028719045.1 Candidatus Omnitrophota bacterium
GCATGCCTTGGGGATAGAGCCGCCGAAAACAATATTCGCGCACGGCTGGTGGATGATGGGTGAGAACAAAATGTCCAAATCCCGCGGCAATGTCATCGAGCCTTTGGATATGGTGGATAAATACGGCATAGACGTTTACAGGTATTTTCTTCTGCGCGACGTGACTTTCGGTTTAGACGGCAATTTTTCCGAGGAAGCGATAATAAAAAGGTTTAACAGCGACCTGGCAAACGACCTGGGTAACCTGGTTTACCGCACCCTGACGATGGTCGAGAAATATTACCAGGGCAGGGTCCCGGAAGAAACTAAAAACCCGGTTAACCCGCAGGAAAAGCTTATCCGCTCAAAAATGAGATCCGGAGATAAACCGGCGGAGATCCAGGCCGTTGTCGCTTCCAACCTCTCCGGACCGGCATGCAATTTTAGCCTGGCCTTGGAAAGTATCTGGGAACTGGTTAACCTCGCCAACAAATATGTCGAAGAGACAAAACCCTGGAACCTGGCTAAAGAGAATAAGGCAGAAGAGCTTAAGGCTTTCATACGTCTTCTGGTTGATGTGATAAGAGAGGTTTCCGACTATATATACCCTTTTATGCCGCAAACAGCGGATTCCATCAAAGAACAGATCGGCTCTGAAACCGTGAAAAAAGGCAAGCCTCTATTCCCCCGTATTGAAAACCTAAAGCCCAAAACCTAAAACACCCTATGCTGATAGATACTCACTGCCATCTTGATTTCCCTGAATATGACCAGGACAGGGAAGAGGTGATAAAGAGGGCCAACCTTGAGGGCGTAAATTATCTTGTGAATGTCGGCTCAAGCCTTGAAGGCTCTAAAAGAGCGGTGGCGCTTGCGGAAAAATATGATCTTGTTTACGCCTCCGTAGGCCTTCATCCCCATGAAGCGGACGGTTTCAGCCCGGATTGCCTGAATGCCCTGAAAACTCTCTCGGCAAAGAAAAAAGTGGTGGCTATCGGGGAAACCGGACTGGATTTCTTTAAGAATTTTTCCTCGCGGGAGAACCAGGAAAAACTTTTTTACGCTACTTTGGACCTGGCCAAAGAAGTCCGGCTCCCTTTAGTTATCCACTGCCGCCAGGCGCAGCAGGAGATATTGCAGATCTTTAAAACGCGCCTGCCTTTGCGGGCGGTGATACATTGTTTTTCGGGAGACGAAAACTTCCTTAAGGAATGCCTTTCTCTGGGGTTTTTTATTTCTTTTACCTGTAATATCACTTATAAAAAGGCCCAGGACCTAAGGGAGATGGTCAAATTAACCCCGCTGGACAGGCTTATGCTGGAAACCGACGCCCCGTATCTGTCCCCTGAAGGCTTCCGCGGCCAGCGAAACGAGCCTTCCCGGATAAAAATACTGGCGCAGGAAGTAGCGAAATTGCGGGGGATAGGATTGGAAGAATTGTCTTACGCCACCACCCAAAACGCTAAAAAGTTTTTTAATTTAAACCCGGAGTAGTCCCATGGATTTTAAGACCATTGAATGGAAGAATAATAAAATAAAAATGATCGACCAGACGCAGCTGCCTCAAAAATTAGTCTATCTGCACATAGATAACCTTAAAACGCTCTGGCAGGCGATAAAAGAAATGAAAGTAAGAGGGGCGCCGGCCCTGGGCGCCGCGGCGGGTTTAGGCGTTTACCTGGGTGTTAAAGACTCAAAGGCCGGGAATTTTAACGTTTTCAAGAAAGAGCTGGAGAGAGTCATAGATTATATAGGTTCGAGCAGGCCGACCGCCAGGAACCTTTTTTGGGCGCTTGAAAAATGCCGCCTGACGGCGCTAAAAAACAAAGGCAAACCCGTGGCTGAAATAAAAGAAGCTATACTGGGACAGGCCAGGCAGATCATGTGCGAAGACTCTCTTTCCTGTAACCGGATCGGTTCATACGGAGCTAAATTAATAAAGAATAACGATTCCATCCTGACTATTTGCAATGCCGGGGCATTGGCGACTATAGATTTCGGCACGGCTTTAGGGGTGATCTACCGGGCAAAGCAGGACGAAAAAAATATAAAAGTTTACGCCTGCGAGACCAGGCCCATGCTTCAGGGCGCGCGCCTGACAACCTGGGAACTCAGCAAAAAAGGCATAGATGTAACGCTTATCTGCGACAGTATGGCGGCAACGCTGATGCGCCAGGGCAAAGTAAACAAGGTTATTGCCGGAGCGGACCGGATCGCCTCAAACGGCGATACGGCGAATAAAATAGGCACATATAACCTCGCGGTCTTAAGCCGTTACCATAAAATTCCTTTTTATATAGCGGCGCCAGCATCCACGTTTGACTTGAACATTAAAAGCGGTAAGCAGATACCGATCGAAGAGCGGCCTGCCTGGGAAGTGACAGAGTTATTTTTTAAGAAGCCGACCGCCGCTAAAGGCGTTAAGGTTTTTAATCCGGCTTTTGACGTTACTCCCGCGGAGCTGATCTCGGCTATCATTACCGATAAAGGCGTGATCAGCCCGCCTTACGCGAAAAACATTTCAAAAATAATAAAAAAATGAAAATAACCGGGTTAGGCGAATTCGGGCTGATCGAAAAGATCAGGAAATCTTTTAAGTACGGCCCGGAGGTAATAAAAGGCATAGGGGATGACTGCGCCGTAGTGGAATTTGACAGGAAGCGGTATATGCTTCTTACCTGCGACATGATAATCGAAGGCGTGGATTTCTTGCCCGCGGAAAAACCCTTCCTGGTGGGTAGAAAAGCCCTGGCGGTTTCTATAAGCGATATCGCCGCCTGCGCGGGACTGCCCGGATACGCGCTTGTTTCCATGGGGCTGCCGAAGAACACGGAAGTAAAATATGTAGAAGAGATAATTAAAGGTATGCTCAGCTTATCCGGGAAATACAAAATAAATATAGTCGGCGGTGATTTAAGCCGTTCTGAAAAGCTGGTGATAGACGTGAGCATGACGGGTTTTGTGGAAAAGAAGAACCTGGTTTTAAGGAACGGGGCAAAAAAAGGGGACATGATCTTTGTCACGGGTAACCTAGGCGGCTCTATCCGCGGTAAACACCTGCGCTTCGGCCCGCGCGTAGAAGAGGCGCGTTACCTGGTCAGGAATTTCAAGGTCAATTCCATGATCGATATTTCCGACGGCCTTCTGCAGGACCTGGGGCATATCCTTAAAGACAGCAAAGTAGGCTGCCTGATCTATGAAGGGCTGCTTCCGGTCAGTAAAGAGGCAAGGAGCCTGGATGAGGTCTTGAGCATGGGCGAAGATTTCGAGCTGCTTTTTACCATGTCAAACCGCGAAGGCAGGAAATTAATAAAGAGCAATAAGGATTTTACTTTTATCGGAGAAATTACGCAGGCAAAAGCCGGGTTGACTTTTGTGGATAACAAAGGAAAAGAAAAGAAGCTTAAACCCGCGGGCTTTTCGCACTTTTAAAGATGAAATTGATCTCCCGTTCGCCGGGCGAAACCATGAAAATAGGCAGGGCTATAGCCGCCGGATCCAAAAAGTCGGACATAATCTGTTTGTTCGGCAACCTTGGTTCGGGGAAAACCGTGTTGACCAGGGGTATAGCCTCGGGGCTGGGGGTAAAGAAAGACAATATTATAAGCCCCACATTTGTGCTTATCCGCCAGTATAAAGGCAAATTGCCGGTTTATCACTTTGACCTTTACAGGTTGCAAGGCACGCAGGATATACTGGCGTTAGGATATGAGGAATATTTTTATAACGAAGGTATCTCGATAATAGAATGGGCTGACCGGCTTTGCTGCCTTATGCCGAAAGAATTCCTGAGGGTGGATCTGGAGGTAACGGGGGAAAACAAAAGGAGCCTGGAATTCAGCGCTTTCGGCAGCCGCAGCGCGGAATGGTTGAAGGACATAAGGAGCAGGCTTACAAAATGAAAATATTAGCCGTAGATACATCGACAAGGTTTTTATGCCTCGGCGTTTGCAGGCAAGAGGGTTTATACGAATATAAAATCGAAGCGGCCACAAAGCTTTCCGCGTGGCTTATGCCGGCAATAAAACGGGTATTGGAAGCGCTCGGGGAAGGCCTTAGAGATATCGATTATTTCGCCTGCGGGATAGGGCCCGGTTCTTTTACCGGGGTAAGGGTGGGGATAGCGACGATAAAAGGGCTGGCCTGGTCCATGAATAAACCGGTGGCCGGCATATCAACCCTGGATATCCTGGCTAGAAACGCGCCGCAAGACAAAGGACTGGTTGCTCCTGTAATTGACGCTAAGCGCGGGCTGGTTTACAGCGCTATATACAGCGCTAGCGGCGACAACTTAAAAAGGGTTTCCCCTTACATGCTTTTGTCACCCGAAGAAACGGTAAAAAAGATCAAAGCCAAGGCCGGTAAAAGAGGCGGAAAGCGCGTTACAATATTAGGCGACGGGTTGGCCGTATGCCGTCAGGCTGTTTCAGAAGGGATAGGAACAGCCGTTATCCTGGACAAGGATTACTGGTATCCTGAGGCGCGCAATATTATTGCCTGCGCCAAAGAGAATATACGCCATAGATTGACAGATACGGCTTTTGGAGTGAAGCCGGTATATCTTTATCCCAAAGAATGCCAGATCAGAAAAACGAAAACATTATGAATAAACCGAAATCAATAGGCTACAGGCCGACGTGGGCGGAGATCAATCTGGGTAATCTGGCCCATAATTTCAGGCAGATAAGAAAACTCATGCCGGAAGGCAAAATCATGGTTTGCGTAAAAGCCGACGCCTACGGCCACGGGATAATCCCCGTATCCAGGAAGCTGGTTGCCTGCGGAGCCGATTACCTGGGAGTCGCTTCCATCGATGAAGGTATAAGGTTAAGGCGGGAAAAAATAAAGGCGCCGGTCCTGATTCTGGGCCTTATCATGAAAGAAGACATAGCTCCGGTGTTTAAATATAACCTTATTCCCACCGTTTGCACAGCGGAACTGGCGTTGGCGTTAAACAACAAGGCGGGGCTCTTGGGTTTGCGGAAAGCGATACACATAAAGATCGACACGGGCATGGGCAGGATCGGCTCTTTGTATGACGACGCGTTTGGGTTCATCAAGAAAGTATATAAACTTAAAAACCTGGATATAGAAGGGGTGTTCACGCATCTTGCCTGCGCCGACGTCAATAATGATTTTACCCTGCATCAGATAGAACTCTTCGATAACCTGGTCTCTAAATTATATAAGGCGGGTATCCATATCCCGTTAGTGCACGCCGCAAACAGCATGGGTGTTATCTCTTACCAAAACAGCCATTTCAACATGGTCAGGCCCGGCCTTGTTATTTACGGCCTGCATCCGCGCTCAGGTTTAAACATAGACCTGAAACCCGTATTAAGCTTAAAGACAAGAGTGGTTTACGCGAAAAAAGTTCCCAAGGGCTATGGGATAAGTTACGGCCACAGTTACGTCACAAAAAGCGCGGCCCGCATCGTGACCCTGCCGATCGGCTATGGCGATGGTTATCCGAGAAACCTTTCCAACCTTGCCCCTGTTTTAATAAAGGGGAGGAAATTCAAGATCAGCGGCCGGATCTGCATGGACCAGATCATGGTCGATGTCGGAGATTCCAGGGTCAGGGTGGGGGATGAGGTTGTGCTTATCGGGCGCCAGGGCAGCCGGAATATCCTTACGGAAGAATTAGCCCGTCTCTCCGGAACAATTCCTTACGAAATAGTGTGCGGATTAGGCAGCCGCATCCCGCGGGTATATCTCTAACCGAAATTATTTATCGACTGGCAAAAACTACGGTATGGTCCTAAGCATATAGATGCTCAGGAAAAGCGCGAGGGCGTGGCTTAAGAGCACCGCGATGATCGGCTCGATCATGCCTTTTTTCCCGAGCGCGATGCTTATAGCGTTTAATACATAGTAAAGGAACCCCAGCACCATCGATATACCAAGGCTGGAAAGGCCGGTAGCGCGTTTTATCATCATCAGGGCGAAAGGTATGCCGAGGAGTATGATGATAATGCTCGTAAGAGGCATGGTAAACCTTTGGTAAAGGTCGACTTTCAGGCTTCTGATCACGGGAGTCGCCCCGCTTTTGGATAATTTCCAGATATAATTGTTGAGCTGGTTTATATTCATGTAGTCCGAACGCTGCCTTTGGCCGACGAACTCATCCGGAGTTTCGGTTATGTCCATTACTTCCTCATCAAGATACTGCGGTTCTTTTGCCATCTGGCCGTTCTGGTCAAATTCATAGGTTATGCAGTGGTAAAACCTCCAGACCCCGTCTTTAAATATTCCTTTACTCGCCACGATCTTCTTTACGATGTCCTGGTTGTTGTTCTGCTCAAGCACGATTATGTTTTCCATAGTGTTGGTTGAAGGAGAGAAGACATTCGCGTAGAACAGCCTGTTTTTAGAGGCGAACATAGAGAAATTCTTGATTATTTCCGGGCCTTTTTCTTTCGCTTTTTGTATCCCTGAATCCATCTGTTCCTTGATATTCTGGGTGACTAAAGCGGAGGAAGGGACATAGGTGTCATTTATCCAGAAAACCAAAGCGCTGACCAGTATCCCCAGTACTATGAGCGGCTTGGTCAGCTGGATGATACTTAAGCCCGATGAACGCATGGCGATGATCTCGTTGTCGCGGTTAAGTTTAGCGAAGGTATAGAGAGTGGCTAGAAGGCAGGCGATAGGGACGACCTGCACGAAGATGATAGGCAGGTTTGCCAGGTAATACTGCGCCAGTAGGCTGAAGGCTATATGCTGTTTGAGGATTACGTCGAGGTTGGCGAAAAGATCGATGATCACGTATAAAAAAACAAAAGTGAACAGGCAGCACAGGAGGATGTTAAAGACGGACTTTAATATGTAACGGTCTAATATACGCATAGCCGGAAAGTTAAAAAGGCCCCGATCATGCCGAATATAATATCCGGCAGCCAAAGCGCTATCTTTGGGTCCACATAATTTTGCAGGCTCAACGCTTCCGAGCCCAGGAGCAAAAGATAATAAACCCCCACGATCAAAAACGCGATGCCGAAGTTTATGGATTTTTCCCTGCGTTTGGTAATGACCGCCAGCGGTATCCCTAAAAGCGTAAATACGAAACAGGAGAAAGCGAGGGCCAGCTTTTTATGTATCTCCGTAACAAGCGGAGTCGGGTCTATCCCTTCTTTGGAAAGTTTGCGTATTTCACCCGTCAGTTCCTGTATGGTCATGTCTTTGGGCTTCTTTTCGATCTTTCCTTTATCCTTGAGGTCGGAAAGGCTAAGGGACATAAAATAATTCTTGAAATTCAACTTGTAAAAAGCGCTGGGGTTATTGGGGTCAGGCTCATCGGCGGTGCCGTCGATCAATTTAAGTTTTATGAAATCCTTTTCCGGGACGAATTCTCCCCTTTTGGCAATGATGATGCGGGTGGGTTTGCCTTCCTGAGGCTCGTAAATACGCACGTTATTGAGTTTGTTCTGGTCTATGGAATGGATAAAAAGTATGTATTTATTGAAGGAATTGATGAAGACCCCCGGCTCAAGCGCCGCGGTGGGATTTTTAATGCCCACTTCCATCAGGGTCTGCCTTGAGGCGTAATGCGCGTAGGGTATGACCCGGTCGTTAAATATGACCAGTAACAGGCTAAGCATGAGGCTTAGCAGAAAAACCGGTATGGTAAGCTTAAAGATATTTATGCCGCTTGCCTTTATGGTGATAATTTCATTGTCGCTGGATAACCTGCCCAGGGAGAGGAGCACTCCCACCAGTGTCGCGATAGGGAGGGTGTAAGTCAATAGGTACGGTATCATGTACAGGAAGAGCTTGAACACGCTGTAAATATCTACTCCCTTGTTGATCACCAGGTCCGCTATTTTTACGAGGTTGCCGAGCAGCATTACGAAAGTCAATACCCCTAAGGCCAAAAACAGCGGCCCCACGAATTCCTTAAGTAAATAATCCCTTAATACTTTCATTTTTTAATTGGCTAGTGTGCAGACAAATACTATATTGGCGCCCGCTTCTTTCAAGGCAAAGGCGGCTTCTGAAGCCGTGGCGCCCGTGGTTAATACGTCGTCAATCAACAGTATGTTCTTTCCTTTTAAGGCTTGTTTCCGGCAGACGGAAAAACTTCCCCTTACGTTAGCCTGGCGCTGGCAATCGGGGAGTTCTGTCTGCGTCCGCGTATTGCGGTGGCGGACAAGGATTTCACCGTCGAGTTTTATAGAATATCTTTGCGCCAGGAATCCTCCTAATATTTGCGCCTGGTTAAATTCCCTTTCCCTGAGTTTTGTTTTATGCAGGGGGACGGGAATGACCAAATCCAGGTAATCGAACGGCAGCAGGTATTCGTCGATATATTCAGCCATTAATTTACTTAAGGTCTGCCCCAGATAATCTTTGTTTTTGTACTTGAAACCGTGTATGAGTTCCTTAACGGTTCCTTCGTAAATACATGGGCTGAAGGCGCGGTCAAAATGAAGTTTTTTCTTCTGGCATAAGGGACAGATGTTTTTTGAAAATCCCCGCTTTTCTAACTGCCTGCCGCAGGATTGGCAGAAGGGAGGAAGGTTCTTCTTGATTTTTCCCCGGCACTGCGGACAGACGAAGCTATCCTTAGCCTCATGCCTTAGCAATTTCTCGCAGGAGAGGCAGGTTTTAGGATACACAATTCCCCTTAAACCGTGTATCAGGCTGCGAAACATACGGATATGATAACAACGAAATATCTGTTTGTCAAACCTGTTTATTGGTTGCGAAAAATGCCTGCGATGTTATAATATAGGACTAATGAAAAAGATTTTTAAGATGTTTATAACCGGGTTGATTGTC
>JAQULD010000068.1 GCA_028719045.1 Candidatus Omnitrophota bacterium
GGAATTAAAGGTTGTGCAGGAAAATACCATTTCGCTGGAAACCACGACTTCCGGGGCGGACGGACAGAAAGAAGTTACCCTGAGGGAACTTATACGCAACGCCCTGCGTATGGCTCCGGACCGTATTGTAGTCGGGGAAGTTCGGGGCGCCGAAGCCATCGATATGATCCAGGCAATGGCGGTAGGCCATTCCGGCACAATAGGGATTGTCCACGGCAATTCCCCTAAAGATGTGATCGCGCGCCTTGAGACCATGGTGCTTATGTCAGGCATCAATGTGCCGCTTAGCGAGGCGAGAAAACTGATCGCCTCTACTATTAACATAATCGTGCATCTTGAGAAATTTCCCGACGGAAGCCGCAAAGTGACTTATATTACGGAGATCCGCGGCATCGAAAGGGAAGAAATAACTTTAAATGACCTGTTTGTCTACCATTTCGAAAAGGTCGATGATAAAGGAAAAGTTTGCGGCACGTTAAAACCGGCGATCAGGTATTACCCGCTATTTTTCCAGAAATTCCAGAAACTCGGCATTCTTGCCGACAAAATATTCGTGAATGACTAAGATGGATATCGATACCTTAAGACACTCCTGTTCGCATATCATGGCTTACGCGGTAAAAGAGCTCTGGCCGGATGTCAAATTAGCCATAGGCCCTTCCATAGAAGACGGGTTTTATTACGACTTTGACAAGAAAGAGCCTTTTAGCGAAGAAGACCTGTCCAGCATTGAAAAGAAGATGGCGGAAATTATTCAAAAGGATGAGCCCTTCAGCCGCCAGGAACTTTCCAAGAAGGACGCGGCGGAGTTATTTAAGAAAATGAACGAGACCTATAAATTGGAGCTGATAGAAAAAATTCCCGATGAAAAAGTTTCCGTTTACAAAACCGGGGAAAAATTCACAGACCTCTGCCGCGGCCCGCATGTGGAGTCTTCCGGAAGCATCAAGGCTTTTAAATTATTATCGGTAGCGGGGGCTTACTGGCATGGTATTGAGACTAATCCCATGCTGCAGAGGATTTACGGCACATGTTTTCTGACGCAGAAGGAACTGGATGATTATTTAAAGAACCTGGAAGAGGCGAAGCTTCGCGACCACAGAAAACTGGGCCCCGCGCTTGAATTTTTTAATATTTACCATGAAGAAGCGGGGGCCGGGCTTGTTTTTTATCATCCCAAGGGCGCCCTTTTGCGGAAAATTATCGAAGATTATGAAAAGGACGAGCATTTAAAACGCGGCTATCAGATGGTCATTACCCCGCATATTATGCAGGCGGAGCTCTGGAAAACTTCCGGCCACTGGGATTATTACAAAGAGAACATGTATACCCTGAAGATCGAAGACAAAGAGTTCGTCCTTAAGCCTATGAATTGCCCGGGCCATATACTTATTTACAAATCCAAAACAAGAAGCTACAAGGACCTGCCCATACGCCTGTTCGAGCTGGGCACGGTTTACCGCCACGAAAAGGCCGGAGTTTTACACGGGTTGCTCAGGGTGCGGGGATTTACCCAGGACGATGCCCATATTTTCTGCCTGGCAGAGCAGCTCACCCGGGAAATAAAAGCCATAATAGATTTTGTTTTTGATACAATGAAGGTATTCGGTTTTGCTGAAGTAGGCATAGAATTAAGCACCCGCCCGCAGAAATATATCGGCAGTGAAGAAGACTGGCGGCTTGCGACCGAAGCGTTGGAAAGCGCTTTAAAAGAAAAGGGGTTACACTACGATATCAACGAAGGCGATGGCGCTTTTTACGGGCCGAAAATAGATATTAAATTAAAAGACGCGCTCAAGCGGTCATGGCAATGCGCCACTATCCAGTGCGATTTCGCGCTGCCGAAAAGGTTTAATCTTTCTTACGTTGATTCGGAAGGAAAAGAAAAGCAGCCGATAATGCTTCACCGTGTAATTTTAGGCAGCCTTGAACGTTTCATCGGAGCGCTTCTGGAACATTATAAAGGAGAGCTTCCTTTGTGGCTGGCGCCTGTCCAGGTACAGGTGATGCCTATAAAAGATTCCGTGTCCGGTTACGCGGCAAAGATCAAAGAAGCGCTGGAAAGAGATTCTATCCGTTCCGAAGTGGACAGCCGGAATGAAACTTTGGATAAAAGGATACGCCAGTCCGAACTGGATAAAATACCTTACGTCCTTGTCGTGGGTCCCCGCGAAGAACAACTCGGGACCGTTTCGGTCAGGAAAAAAGGGGAAGGCAATAAGGGGAGCGTTAAATTAGAAGAATTCCTGAAGGGAATCAAGGAAGAAATTAATAACAAAATTGCAGCCACTAAAAGCCCGGAAAGATAAGTAGGTTTTCGTTCCGCGGTTCTGTGGTTACAGGGAGGTGATTGCGATAAAAAAGTTCATACGCATCAATGAAAGGATCCGCGTGCCTCAGGTCCGATTAATCGGTCCTGAAGGCAATCAATTGGGAGTCGTGCCGATAGACAAGGCGCAGGAACTGGCAACGCAAAGTTTTTTGGATCAGGTAGAAGTGGCGCCTCAGGCAAACCCGCCGGTTTGCCGTATCATGGATTTCAGCAAATTCAAATACGACCAGGAAAAGAAAGAGCGCGAGGCAAAAAAACACCAGAAAGCGGGCCGGTTGAAAGAGATCCGCCTCCATCCCAATATAGATGAACATGATTATCAGGTAAAAGTAAGACAGGCTATAACATTTTTAAATAAAAAAGACAGGGTCAAGGTGGACCTTTTCTTCAAAGGTAGGCAAATGGAGCATATGGACCTGGGAAGAAAAGTTTTGGACAGGATGATCATCGATACTCAGATTGACGGGCTGATAGAAAAAGAGCCTACCCTGGAAGGAAGGATAATGAGTTTGGTAATCGCGCCCAAAAAGATAGATGCCAAAACGGGGCATACCGATGAAAAGGCGCATGATAAGGAAACCTAAGAGCGGAGCGATAAAATGAAACTGAAAACGAAAAAAGGCGTGGCGAAGAGGTTTAAGTTAACAAAAAAAGGTAGAATCAAATACCATTCCGGCAACAAAAGCCATCTTTTAACTAACAAAAAATCTTCACGGGTAAGAAAGTTAAGAAAAGCTGATGTGTTGGAAGGCGCAAAAGAAACAGGTTATTTAAAACGAATGCTGCCTTACGGCTGAGAAGGAGTGAAAATCAATGGCAAGAGCAAAACACAGTGTCGCGACAAAAAAAAGAAAAAAGAGATTATTAAAACATGCAAAAGGGTACTGGGGTGACCGTAGCAAGCAATTTCAGCAGGCCCGCCGCGCGCTTATGCATGCTATGGTTTACAGCTACAGGGACGGACGCACAAAGAAGAGAGAGATCCGTTCGCTTTGGATAGTGCGTTTGAACGCCGCCTGCCGCGAGGCCGGAATAACCTACAGCGCGTTCATGCACGGTTTGAAAAAAGCAAACGTTACCCTGGACAGGAAAGTCCTGGCGGATTTAGCCGTAAAGGACGCGCAGGCATTTAATAAACTGGTTGAAATAGCCAAAAGCTAATCAATTATGTTTGTAATCATAGTCGGGTGCGGAAGAGTCGGTTCGGAATTGGCCAAACTTTTATCCAGCGAAGGCCATAATGTGGTTATTATCGATAAGAACCAGAATTCTTTCGAGCGGCTTGGCAATACCTTTAACGGCCTTTCCCTGGTGGGGAACGGTTTTAACCTGGAAGTGTTAAAACAAGCCGGAGTGGAGAAAGCCGACGCTTTCTGCGCGGTGACTAACGGCGACAATACCAATCTAGTGGCGGCCCAGGTCGCCAAAAAGATATTCAATGTCCCGAAAGTGCTGGCCAGGGTATATGACCCGCAGAGGGCCAATATCTATACGGCCCTGGGGCTTAATATCATAAGCGGGACCATGCTTTTTGCCTCGATGTTAAGGGACAAGGTTGTGGAAAGCAGGTTCTCCAGCTACCTTATCGAGACCAAAGACCTCGGGGTCATTGAGATAGAAGCGAAAAAAGACCTTATCGGAAAATCCATCCAGGAGATCAATGTCCCGGAAGAGTTCCTGGTCGTGGCTTTAAGAAGGCTGGATGGCGTGATCATCCCGGATTCCAAAACGGTCTTGAGACCCAAAGATATACTGATGGCGGTAGTCAAAGTCGCCAGCCTCGATAAAATAAAAGGCAGGTTTAACCTTAAGTAATATATGTATATCTTAATTGTCGGCGCCGGAAAAATAGGTTATTTTTTAGCCAAAAGGCTCTGTCAAAGCCGCCATACGGTAAGCATCGTGGAGAGGGACAGGGTTTTATGCGAAGAGATAGCGAAAGAATTGGAAGCGCTGGTTATTAACGGCGACGGATGCGACCCGGAGATCCTGGAAGAGGCAGGCATAAAGAGGGCGGAGGTTGTCGCTGCGGTCACGGGCGAAGACGAAGATAACCTGGTTATAGCCCAGCTGGCAAAAGAAAAATTTCATATCAACAGGACCATTGCCCGGGTAAACAACCCGGACAATGAACACATGTTCTCGGCATTAGGTATAGACGTGCCGATCGATTCCACCAAGATCATTGCCAAGATCGTGGAAGAAGAAGTTTCCTTTTCCGATTTTGTGAACCTGATGAGTTTTAAACGCGGAAAACTCTCCATAGTCAGGGTGGATCTCCCGCAAGACTCTCCCGTAATAAACAAAGAAGTCAAAGACATCCAGTTACCGGCCGATTCAGTGCTTGTTTCGGTAGTAAGGGGGGAACAGGTCGTGGTCCCCAAAGGCAATACCGTCTTACTGCCCGGAGATGACATAATCGCCATCACCGCGATAGGTAACGAATCTCAGTTGTTGAATCTACTGGTGGGCAAGCTTTAAATGAAAGCCAAACTTCTCATCAATACTACTTTAGGCATAGCCACGGAATTATTGTACGCTTTGTCTATAATCCTTTCGGCATTTTTAACCTGCCTGGCGGTATTATCTATTAAAAAATGGTTCTAAGGCCTGATATAAAAGATATAAAAAATATCGGTTATTATTTAGGCAAGATCATCCTGGGCTTAGGGATAACCATGCTTGTGCCTCTCGCTGCTGGCGCAGCGTTCGGGGAAATAAACCCGATGCTGGATTTCCTGATAGGAAGCGCTACGGCTTTTATCTTCGGTTTATTATTGGTAAAGATTTGTTTTGTCCCTTCGGGAAAAAAGGATTTTTACGGAAAACCGTTGGCCAGCGACCTGAACTGGATGCAGGGGATGATCGTGGTGGCTCTTTCCTGGATCGTGGCGATGTTCTTGGGCGCGCTGCCGCTGTATTTAAGCGGCCACTGGAAATCGTTCCTTGACGCCTGTTTTGATTCTATGTCGGGATTCGCGACCACGGGCCTGGCCCTGGTGCAGGATTTAGACCACCTCTCTTATACCCACAATCTCTGGCGTCACCTGATAATGTTCATAGGAGGACAAGGCATCGTGATCGTCGCCCTTTCTTTCCTGGTAAAAGGGGCGACAGGGGCATTCAGGATGTATGTGGGAGAAGCCAGGGATGAAAAGATCCTGCCCAATGTAATAAATACCAGCAGGTTCATTTGGCTGGTCAGTATCGTGTTTTTGGTTTTAGGCACTATTGCGCTGGGGATCGTGGGGACTTTAAACGGCATGAGGCCGGGTAACGCCTATTTCCACGGCGCCTGTGTTTTTATGGCCGCTTTTGACACCGGCGGCTTTGCCCCGCAGTCGCAAAACATACTGTATTACCACAGCCTGCCCTTCGAAGTGGTAACCATAATTATTATGATACTGGGCGCGCTCAATTTTAAACTGCATTACCATATCTGGACGGGAAACCGCAAAGAGATATTTAAGAATATCGAAACAACCGCACTTTTTATCACCCTGTTTGTGACATTCTTCATAACGGCCGCGGGGCTTAGCCATTTAAACACATATCCCACCGCGATAACGTTGTTTCGCAAGGGTTTTTACCAGTTGGTGTCCGGGCATACCGGCACAGGATTTATGACTATCTACGCCCCGCAATTCATCAAAGAATGGAACCCGCTTGCCCTGGTGGCCATAATCTGCGCGATGGGGCTGGGAGGAGCGGTTTGTTCAACTACCGGCGCTATTAAGATGCTGCGCCTAGGTATTGTGTTTAAGGCCTTTATTCAAGACATAAAGAGAATAATCCTTCCTGAAAGAGCCATGGTAATGAAGAAATTCCATCATATTAAAGACGTCTTTTTGGAAGATAAGCAGGTGAGGTCCGCCTGCTTGGTCACTTTGGCGTACCTTTTTTTGTACGGACTGGGGGCGATTGTGGGTATGTGGTGCGGTTATCCGTTTTTGGAATCGCTGTTTGAGTCGACTTCAGCCGCGGCTAACGTAGGGCTGTCCTGCGGGGTGACGGATATAGCTATGCCCGGCGCCCTTAAGGTCACCTACATATTTCAGATGTGGATAGGAAGGCTTGAATTTATGGCTGTCTTTACGTTAATAGGGTTCGTGGTGGCGATAGTCAAGGGAAAGCGATGAAAAAACTATTAGTTTTAAGTTTTACGCTTTGCATTTTACATTTTACCCTTTATAATATATTTGCTCAGCCTGTTTCGAGCGTTGAACTCATAAGCAATGCCGGGGAATATGACGGCAAAGCCGTGGCTTACGAAGGGGAGGTTATCGGCGATATAATGCTGAGGGGGGAATTCGCCTGGATCAATGTAAACGACGGAAAAAACGCGATAGGCGCCTGGGTCCCCAAGGCTATGCTTAAAGATTTAAATTACGGCGGAAGTTATAAGACCAGAGGGGACTGGATAGAAGTCTCCGGGATTTTTCATCGCGCCTGCCTTCAGCACGGCGGAGATTTGGACATTCATTGCCAGGAAATCCGTAAAATAAGCGCAGGCAGGCCTGAAACGGAAAAAATAAATACGGGCAAAAAAATCCTTGCCCTGCAGATGTTAGCCCTATTAGGTATAGTATGGATATTGAGTCTATTAAAAATTCGCTTGAAGCAGAAATAAAAAATATAAATTCTCCGGATTCCCTCGAAGAATTCCGCCTCAAATACCTGGGCAGGAAAGGTATTATCGCCGAATTTACGGGTTCGATACCTTCGCTTCCCAAAGAAGAACGCGGCCGGTTCGGACAGCAGGTAAATGAACTCAAAAACCGGGTATTGTCTTTGATCGAGGAGCGGCAGAAATCTTTGGGCCGCCAGCCGCAAGAAGAATCAGGTCCCGCCGGGTTCGATATAGGCATGCCCGGCATAGCCCAGGAACTCGGGCGTCTTCATCCGATTACCCAGACCATAAACGAAATATGCTCTATATTCACGCGCATGGGTTTTTCCGTTGTGGAAGGGCCGGAGATCGAGACGGAATTCAATAATTTTACCGGTTTAAACATTCCGCTGGACCATCCCTCCAGGGACGCTTTCGATACTTTCTATTTGAACACCCCGGAAGGGGAATCGGGAAAATTCCTTCTGCGCAGCCACACTTCGCCTGTGCAGGTAAGGGCGATGAAAGCGCAAAAACCGCCTTTGGCGATAGTCGTGCCGGGGAGGGTTTACCGCCCGGACGCCGTCGATGCCTCGCATTCTTTTATGTTCCACCAGATAGAAGGGTTTCTGGTGGATAAGGATATAAAATTTTCCGACTTAAAAGGCATGTTGGAAGTTTTTGCCAAAGCGGTATTCGGCCAGGACATTAAAATGCGCTTCAGGCCCCATTTTTTCCCGTTTACCGAGCCTTCCGCGGAAGTGGATATATCCTGCATTATTTGTAAAGGCCAAGGCTGTTCGGTCTGCGGCAGAAAAGGATGGCTGGAAGTTTTGGGTTCAGGCATGATCCACCCTAACGTGTTTAAACATGTCGGCTATGATGCCGGAAAATACACCGGTTTCGCTTTTGGCATGGGGGTCGAAAGGATAGCCATGCTTAAATACGGCATAAATGACATCAGATTGTTTTACGAAAATGACCTGAGGTTTCTCAGGCAATTCTAAAGCCATGAAAGTAACTTATAACTGGTTAAAAGATTTTGTGGATATTAAGGTCCCGCCCCAAGCCTTGGCTGACAAGCTGACTATGGCGGGCCTTGAAGTCGTTTCCCTGGAGGAAAGCGGCGGCGATTTTGTCTTTGAGATAGAGATCACCTCTAACCGCCCGGATTGGCTAAGCGTATCAGGTGTAGCCAGGGAAGTAGCTGCGATTACGGGGAGTAAATTGAAACAGCCTAAAACCGCAGGCTTCAAGCCCCAGGCCAAAATAAAGGCCGCGGCCGGCGGCATAAATCAGGCAAATATTAAAATCGAAAACAAAAAAGACTGCCCCTTGTATACCGGTAAAATAATCCGCGGTGTTAAAGTAGGGGCTTCGCCTGAATGGCTTAAGAAAAGGCTTGAGGCGGTGGGATGCCGCAGCGTGAATAACGTTGTGGATATCACAAATTATATTTTATTTGAAACAGGACATCCGCTTCACGCCTTTGACCTGGATAAATTAAATACGCAGGCTGTAACCGTGCGCCGGGGAAGGCCGGAAGAGAAGATCGTTATTATCGACGGCCAGGAGAAGAAACTTGACGGTGAGATCCTGGTGATCGCGGATAAAGAAAAAGCTGTCGCTATCGCAGGTGTCATGGGCGGCAAAGATACCGAAGTCAGCTTTTCAACCGTAAATATTTTCCTGGAAGCCGCGGTATTTAACCCGGCCGTGGTACGCAAAAGCAGGCAAAAATTGGGGCTGCAGAGCGATTCTTCTTACAGGTTCGAAAGAGGCGTTAATCCTCATACAGCGGAAAGCGCCTCGCG
>JAQULD010000069.1 GCA_028719045.1 Candidatus Omnitrophota bacterium
TGGAAACAAGCTTGTAATCGGCGATATGGCTTTCGGTGCCGCTGGAAGTTACTTCAACAGTGCCCTTTTCAAGTTCCGCGTCCTTGCCGAGAGAACGCAGGATCTTAAGCATTGTAATGGTATCCCTTAAATTCGGGACATTTTTTATCACGCAAGGCTCGTCGGTAAGCAAAGTAGCGGCTAAAATCGGCAATACCGAATTTTTGGAACCTGAAATGGTTACTTCGCCCTTAAGCCTTACCCCGCCTTCAATTACTAGTTTATCCATGGTTTTTTCCTATTATTACCCTTTCAATATCGCTATAATCCTTAACCATATCTATTATCTCAAAATTCCCGGATTTTTGAAGAATATTTTTAACCGCGTCTTTCTGGCCAAACCCCATCTCCATGATCAATAAACCATTGTCTTTCAAATATTCCCCGGCGCTTTTTATGATCCTGCGGTAAAAATCCAGCCCGTCGTTGCCTCCGTCTAAGGCGGCGCGCGGCTCATAGCGGACCTCGGGTTGTAATTTTTCGATTTCAAGGGAAGGGATATACGGCGGATTGCTTACTATTATATCGTATCGCGCCTCAGGCGTGGGGCAGCGGACGAACAAATCACTGTTTATAAATTTAACCCGCGCGTCATGCAGCTTCGCGTTTTCTAAAGCCACGGCTAAAGCTTTCTCTGAAACATCTACCGCGCTGATTTCCTCCCGGGGCAGAAACTTTGCCAGGCTTATGGCGATGCAGCCTGAGCCTGTCCCGACATCTAATATCTTTAAAGGGCCTGATCGCGAAAGTTTCAGGGTGCCGGCGGCTTTTATCGCTGATTCCACCAGGATCTCTGTTTCCTGCCTCGGTATAAGCACATCTTTATTCACCTTAAAGTCCAGGCCCATGAATTCCTGCTTGCCCAGTATATAGGCGATGGGCTCGCCCCGGATCCTTCTTTTTAACGCAGCCGAAATAAATAAAACCTCATCCTTATTCAGGGCCCTTTCCTTATCCAGGTATAAAGACGCCCTGTCGCAATTTAACACATGGGTAAATAATAATTCCGTTTCGTTCATGGCTGTTTTACGAAGTTATCCGGTTTCTTTAGCCTGCTGCGCTTTTTCCTGCGCCGCCTTTATAAGAGCGTCGGAGAATTCGTCCAGTTCGCCTTCCATTATCGATTCCAGCTGGTAACTGGTAAAATTGATACGGTGGTCCGTCACCCTGCGGTCGGGGAAATTATAGGTGCGTATCTTTTCGCTCCTGTCGCCTGTGCCTATCTGCGAGCGCCTTTCTATGGAAAGCTTTTTGAATTCTTCCTGCTCTTTGCTGTCAAGGAGCCTGGCGCGCAGTATTCTCATCGCTTTGCTCTTGTTTTTTATCTGTGAACGTTCATCCTGGCAGGTAACCACCAGGTTTGTCGGCAGATAGGTGATCCTGACCGCGGAATCGGTTTTCTGCACGTGCTGTCCGCCCGCTCCCGATGCCCTGTAAGTATCAATTTTAAGGTCCTTTGGTTCAATGGCCATATCCACATCTTCAGGCTCGATCAAAACCACGACCGTAGCCGTAGAAGTATGGATGCGGCCCTGCGCTTCCGTGGTAGGGACGCGCTGCACGCGATGCACTCCGCTTTCGAACTTAAGACGGCTGTAAACGTCTTTGCCCTTTACGCTGAATACTACTTCTTTAAATCCTCCCAATTCGGTAGGATGCGAAGACATAGTTTCCACGGTCCAGTTTCTTTTGGCGGCGTATTTCGAATACATCCGGAAAAGGTCGCCCGCGAACATCGCGGCTTCCGAACCTCCGGTACCCTGGCGGACCTCCACGATCACATTTTTACCGGCGTTTTTGTCTACTCCCGCCAACGCCTGTTTTAACCGCTCCTCGAGCTCCGCTTTTTTCTTTTTTAAGTCCGGTATTTCAGCCTTTGCCAGCTCTATGAAATCACGGTCGTGCTTTTCCTGGAGCATATGTTCAAGGTCCTGGATCTGCCTGGAGGTTTCCTTCAGGTCCCTGAACATGACCACCGTATCTCTTAAGCCGGAAAGCTCTTTGGCCAGCTTACTGCACTGGTTTTGGTCGGAAATAACTTCCGGAGAGGCAAGCAGCTCTTCGAGTTCCAGGTAGCGCTTCTCTATTTTTTCTAATTGCTGGTTCATAGGTTTAATTGCGACAAAGAATCTGAGTTATTCAGCTTTTTTCTCTGATTTCTTTCCGTATTTCTTGATAAATTTGTCAACTCTTCCGGCCGAATCCACGAATTTCTGTTTGCCGGTGAAAAACGGATGGCATTTGGAACAAATCTCGACCCTGATATTCTGCCTGGTCGAACGAGTGTGTATTACTTCACCACAGGCGCAAACAATGGTTGCGTCTTTGTAAACCGGATGTATTTTCTCTTTCATCTTATTACCCCCCTATTGGTTCATGCTGTTTAAGAACTCTTCGTTATTTTTTGTCTTGGCTAATTTCTCTATCAACAGTTCCATGGCCTCGACGTTGTTCAATTCATTCAAAACTTTCCTTAGTATCCAGCATTTCTGGAGCTCGTCCGGTTTAAGGAGAAGCTCTTCGTGCCTGGTATTGGAACGCTTGATGTCTATGGCCGGATATATCCTTCTCTGGAACAGGTTCCTGTCCAGCTGAAGTTCCATGTTGCCGGTGCCTTTGAATTCTTCGAAGATGACTTCGTCCATGCGGCTCCCGGTATCGACAAGGGCGGTCGCGATAATGGTAAGGCTGCCTCCCTCATCCACGGCCCTGGCGGCGCCGAAAAAGCGTTTTGGTTTCTGCAAAGCGTTGGCGTCAATACCGCCTGACAGCACCTTTCCGCTATGCGGGACCACCGCGTTGTAGGCGCGCGCTAAACGCGTGATACTATCCAGGAGAATGACCACGTCCCTCTTATGTTCGACCAGCCTTTTGGCTTTTTCCAGGACGATCTCGGCTACCTGGATGTGCCTTTCCGGCGGCTCGTCAAAAGTGGATGATATTACCTCTCCCTTTACGTTCCTCTGCATATCGGTGACTTCTTCCGGGCGTTCATCGATAAGAAGCACGATGAGTATCACTTCCGGGGCGTTATTCATAATGGCGTTGGCGATCTTCTGCAGGAGCACGGTTTTTCCGCTGTAAGGCTGCGCTACGATCAAGCCGCGCTGTCCCTTGCCTAAAGGGGTCAAGAGGCTCATAACGCGCATGGACACCTCATCGGGCTTGGTTTCCATGACAAACCTCTGATGCGGATAGATAGGCGTCAGGTTGTCAAAAAGCACTTTTTCCTTAGCGTCTTCCGGATTTTCGAAATTCACCGCCTCGACTTTAAGCAGGGCGAAATATTTCTCGCCTTCCTTAGGAGGGCGGATCTGGCCGCTTACGGTATCGCCTGTGCGCAGATCGAATTTCCTTATCTGCGACGGAGATATGTAAATGTCATCCGGGCAGGGCAGATAGTTGTAATTAGGGCTCCTCAAAAAACCGAACCCTTCAGGCAGTATCTCGAGGATCCCTTCCCCGAACATAAGGCCTTCCTTCTCCGCCTGCGCCTGCAGTACCTTAAAGATAAGGTCCTGCTTCCTGAGGCCGCTCCAGCCGTTCACGTTAAGCTCTTTGGCGAGCTTATTAAGTTCCACGATCTTCATGTCCTTTAAATTGCTAATATCCAATTTTTCCACTACTTTCCTCCTTGTCTACCAAGACAACACCCGCGCGATGTTTTGCATAAGCGGGCCTTTAATTGTCTCATTTGATAAATTCTTCGCTCAAAATTTTCCAGATCTCTGCTGCTTGTGCTTTCGTTTTGACGAAGGTTTTACTGTTATCTATTATAAAATCGGCCAGACGCAGTTTCTTCTCTAACGGAATCTGCCGTTTGATCCTGTCTGATATCTGCCGCCTGCTGAGTTTTGTCCTCGCCTGTATCCTTTTTACCTGGATACGCGGGTCTATATTTACCACGATCAATTTATCCACAAGGGCCTTAAGGCCGGCCTCGATCAATAGGGGCGCGTCTAAAATAACGATTTTTTTAGCGCTTTTGGCTATACTTTTCCGGATGAGCCGGATGATCTCCGGATGAGTGATGGAATTCAATTTCAAAAGCAGGCTGCTTTCGCCTTCAAAGACGATCTTCCCTAATTTTTCCCTGTTGACCTTCCCGTCTTTTTTTAGGATGCTTTTCCCGAAAACGCGG
>JAQULD010000070.1 GCA_028719045.1 Candidatus Omnitrophota bacterium
GAATATTTGTGGTTTGACACTCAAGGCCGGCAGGAATTTATAAATATCACGCCGCAGGTAGAAGGCGCCCTTGCGAAATCCGCCGTAAAAGAGGGCTTGTGCCTTGTCAATGCCATGCATATCACGGCGAGCGTTTTTATAAACGACGATGAAGATGGGCTGCACAAAGATTTCGCGCAATGGCTGGAAAAACTCGCCCCTTACGCCAAAGACAAATACCGGCATAATCTTAGCGGGGAAGATAATGGCGACGCTCATCTGAAAAGGACGGTCATGGGCAGGGAAGTGGTTATTGCCGTTACAGGCGGGAAACTCGATTTCGGGCCGTGGGAGCAGGTTTTTTACGGTGAGTTCGACGGCAAGCGCAGGAAAAGAGTGTTAATTAAGATCATAGGCGAGTAGGTTTTGCCGCCTGGATATTCCAATGAAGGATAGGGAGGAAAAATGAAAAGAAGCAATAAGAGAAGCGCTTACTTTATCCATCCTTCGATACAGCTGCGTTTTATTACAATGACAGTATTACCGACTTTTTTAATGAGCATTTTCTGTATTTATTTCCTCTTCGCCAGCGGGGAGCGCACCATGAAAAATGAAAAGCTGAGGCTTGCCAAAGAAACCGCGCTGCTTAAGGACACTTTACAGAAGATCGAATCCGCGCAGGGGGGGCTGGATTCGGCAAGAAAGAACGCGATCTTAAAACACGACGTGCAAATACTGCAATATAACCTGGAAAAACAGTATTTCAAGGACCTGGGCGACTGGATAGACGTAAAACTTACCTTGCTCATAATTATGCCTCTTATCCTTATGTGCGTAGGCATTATGGCGCTTTTGTATTCGCACCGCATAGCCGGGCCGCTGTCCAGGATGGGAAAATGCATGGACATGCTGGCGCAGGGCAAATATATTCCCGCTATTTCTTTCCGTAAATACGACGAATTTAAAGAAGTGGGGGAGGCTTTCGAAAGGCTGAGGGAAAAACTGGAGAAAAAGGGGCTTATCCATGGTTAAAAGCATCCGGATAAAGGGTACAGAAGTAAAAATTATCAAGGCGAATAGCCAAAAGCCCAAAGCGGGCGCGGGCTTTAACGCGCCGTTTTCTAAAGCGTTCGATGAGACAAAATTAAGGGTTGCCGCGAGAAAATCTTTGAGAAAAGCCGAAAGATCCAAGGTGAAAATATTCACTTTTACCGTGGCTCATCCCCGCGGGGAAGCCGCTTTTCTATTGGCGGGCGCAAAGATCATGGCGCAGGAAGTATTGAAGCATCTGAGGGAGAATAAATCCGGGTTAAAAGAGATCGTTTTTTTATCCGAAGGACGCGAGGTTTACGAAGCGTTCCGGAAAAATGTTTTAGGATACCTGGATTATATAGTGAACCGCCTTCAGAGCCCGTTTGTCACGGTAGACGCGATCATCGAAACAGGGGGGGAAAGCATAGTGATCATAAAAAGGAGCAACCCTCCTTTTGGCTGGGCGCTGCCGGGAGGATTCGTGGATTACGGGGAAAGCCTGGAAGAGGCGGTCAGGAGAGAGGCAAAAGAGGAGACCGGGCTTATCCTGAAAAACCTTCAGCAATTCCACACTTATTCAGATCCCGGGAGGGACCCGCGTTTTCATACCATAGGGACTGTTTTTAGCGCGAGTGCCGGCGGTGTGCCGAGGGCAGGCGATGATGCGGCGGGGGTGAGGATAGTGAAATTAAGCGAGATCCCGGAGCTCGATTTCGCTTTTGACCATAAAAAGATCATCACGGATTATATAAAATCAAGGCTTGAAATAAATTCTGTTTAGCCTTCCCGCAATTGTTTCTCCGCGTCGATTATCCCGCGGTTTATCACGCGGATAGTTTCCCGTATTTTATCTTTTAAGATATAAGAGATAGGCGCTTCATTTATTTCCCTTAAAATCTGGATACCCATCCTGAAATAGCGCACGACCTCGCCTTCATCGGTATCGGTGTATTGGAGGATTTTGGAGAATTGCATGCCTTGCAGCCAGCACTCCATCGCCTTGGCAAGATGAAACGCCGGCATTTTGCTGAAAGGGTAAACCCTGTGCCTGCGTTCCCTTTGTTTTATCTGGTCGTATTTTTCTTCGCAGAGGTCCTTTATCAGGTGGCCTGCTTTAGGTATGGTCCCGAGCTGCTGGTTTTTTCTGGGTTCAAAGACGACAGCCGCGGCTAAAATGCCCAGCCCGAATTCGTCAAGGTGTTCAAAAATACCGTCCGAATATAATTCTGAGAGTATCAATTCATAACCGTAAACGTTCTTGGCGAACAGGCCTTTGGGCGACAAGCCACCGTTTTCCAGGTAATCCAATTCTTTTAGCAGCTTTAATTTTTCATTCATTAACCTCAAGGCTTCTTTTTGCTCGTTCCTGCGGGACTGAAAATAGTGCAAAGAGAGAGGATAGAATCTGAAGAGGTCTTCTTTGTGCTTTTGATAGAGATTGAGTATCGTGGCGTAAGAAGTATTGAGCTGGCTTTTTACTTCTTCGGGCCTGCCGTAAATGACCTGTTTTACTTCCTGGGGCGTTATCCTGTGCGGGTTGATCCTGCAGTATACGAAACCTTCTTTGTCCATGCCGCGCCTTCCCGCGCGGCCGGCCATCTGGTAGAAATCCCTGGTTTTCAGGTTCCTGAAAAATCTCCCGTAGAATTTCCTCAACTCATCGAACACCACGGTGCGGCTCGGCATATTTATCCCCAGCGCGAAAGTCTCGGTGGTAAAAATGACTTTTAATAGCCGGCTGGTAAACAGTCTTTCTATTACTTCTTTTAACGTGGGAAGCAGCCCTGCATGGTGATAAGCGATGCCTTTTTTGATCAGCGGGTAAAGCTGCTGGGCGCTTTTTTCATGTTTTAATTCGTAACGCTCGCAGAGGGAATCGTAAAGGGCGAGGATCTCTTTCTGTTCGCGGCGGTTGAGAAAATTATAACTTTGCAGCTCAAAGGCCAGGTCTTCGGCTCTTTTCCTGCCGAATACGAAATATATGCAGGGGAAACCTTCTTTTTCCTGGATCGCGTCCATCAGCGCGTTTATTTTATTGAACTTTGAAAATTTCTGAGTCCTTATGTTTTCCAGCCTGTCGAAAATATGGTTCTGGCACTGGAAAAAGAAATGCAAAGGCACCGGCCTTTTTTCCTCAATGATTATTTTGGCCGGTTTTTTGTGTATGGACTCGATCCAAAGCGCGATTTCCTTAATGTTCGGGATAGTAGCCGATAATCCCAGGATATTCATATGGGCAGGGAGCATCACGAGCGATTCCTCCCAGACCGTGCCCCGCTCGAAATTATCCAGGTAATGGATTTCGTCAAAGATCACCCAGGAATAATTTTTCAGGCTCTCCGGCTCATCCAAAATCTTGTTCCTGAATATCTCGGTGGTCATTATCAAGACCGGCGCGGACTGGTTTAAAGACACATCTCCCGTGAGGATACCCACGTTGTCACGGAACTGCCCTTGGAAATCGCGGAATTTCTGGTTGGAGAGGGCTTTTATGGGGGCGGTGTAAATTACTCCGATATTGTTCCGGATAGAATTTAGTATAAGGTGTTCGGCGATGGCGGTTTTACCCGCGCCGGTGGGAGCTGAGACGATAACGGAGTGGCCCTGGTTTATGCAATCTATGGCTTCCTGTTGAAACCTGTCGTAGATCATGGGGTATCTGGATTTAAGATCATGAGGGAATATTTCACGCTATACTTTGTTTCCTGTCCACATTATAAGCTAAAAATATTGATTTATCGAGAAAAAAGAGTAAAATAAACCTGTGTTTAAAAAGGAGAATCGATGAGAAAAAGCCTGGAAATGATGTTTTTTCTTATTGTTTTATTTTTATTTTTTCCCTTGCATCCTGCCGCCTGCGGTTCCGGAAGGCTCGAATCAGATTCCGGGATGAAAATAAGTTTCCCTTTCGGCGCCAAATATGATTATACCGATATCTTAGTGTCCAGGGCGGTGGACGGGGATACCCTTAAACTTGAAAATGGAGAGAGGGTGAGGCTCATCGGAATAGATACCCCTGAAATGCACGAATCGGAAAAATTAATGCGGGACAGCCGCAAGACAAACCAGGATGTGGAGACCATTAAAGGCCTGGGCAGGCGGTCCTATGAGTTTACCAGGAAACTCGTGGAAGGCAGGAGAGTGTCGCTTGAATTCGACGTGGAAAAGAAAGACAAGTATGGCCGGCTGCTTGCTTATGTTTATTTGAAAGACGGCACATTCGTGAACGCCGAAATTGTAAAAGAGGGTTATGCTTCATTAATGACTATTCCTCCGAACGTAAAATACGCTGATCTGTTTTTGAAATTATACAGGCAGGCGCGGGAGGGTAGAAAAGGGCTGTGGAAATAGCGTAAAATTTTACGCTTAATATGATGGGGTGAGATATGTTACGTTATTTAACCGCGGGTGAATCACACGGTTTAGGGTTGGTTGCGATCTTGGAAGGCATGCCGGCAGGCATAAAAATAGAACTTGAGGACATTAACAAAGAATTAAAGCGCCGGCAGCAGGGCTTTGGCCGCGGTAAGCGCATGCAGATAGAAAAAGACACCGCCAGGATAATTTCCGGCTTAAAAGGCGGGTTTACCCTGGGAAGCCCCATAGCGTTATTGATACAAAACAAGGACGCCAGCATAGAAAAATTGCATAAGGTGGTCTGCCCGAGGCCCGGACACGCTGACCTGGCAGGGCTTCTTAAATACGGTTTTAGCGATTTAAGGAGCGTTCTTGAGAGGGCTTCGGCAAGGAGCACCGCGGCGCAGGTCGGCTTGGGCGCGTTATGTAAAATCCTGCTTGGTGAATTCGGGATCAAAGTAACAAGCAGGGTATTATCCATCGGCGGCAAAAGCCGGGATGAAGAAATGAAAGAAAAGATACTCGAGGCGATCAAAAGGAAAGATACCCTCGGAGGTATATTCGAGATCACGGTAAAAAAAGCCCCGGTGGGCCTTGGCAGTTATGTCCATCCTGATAAGCGCCTGGACGGCAGGATAGCGCAATCCGTGATGGCGATCCCGGGCGTAAAATCCGTTGAGATCGGCCTGGGCTCAGGCTATGCCGGTAAATTCGGTTCCGAATCACACGATGCCATTTATTATTCCGGGAAACAAGGATTTTTCCGTAAACAAAACAACGCGGGCGGGATTGAGGGCGGGATTTCCAACGGAGAAGACATCGTCGTGCGCGCCTGCATGAGGCCCATTTGCACCCTGTTAGAGCCTTTGGAATCGGTAAATATCCTTACGAAAAATATTTCCAGGGCGGCGGTGGAACGTTCGGATATCTGCGTGGTGGAGGCGGCGGGAGTAATTGCCGAGAGCGTTGTGGCTTTTGTTTTAGCAGACTGCCTTTTGGAAAAATTCGGCTCGGATAACATCTCGGATATCAAAAAGGCTTTCCGGGATTATCTGAAAAGAATAAATTAACCGGTTAAACGGAGGGGAAATGGCAAAACTCAATTGCTGGGAAGTCAAGAAATGCGGAAGAGAGCCTGGAGGGGCAAAAGCGGCTGAGCTGGGGATATGCCCTGCCAGCATAGAAGTAAAATGCAACGGGCTGAACTCCGGAAAAAACGCCGGCCGCTGCTGCTGGGCTGTAACCGGCACTTTATGCGGAGGAAAGATCCAGGGCGCTTTCGCGGCAAAAGTGGGCAATTGCATGAACTGCGAATTTTTTAAGCTGGTAGTTACGGAAGAAGGCAGGAATTACATCGGGACAATGAAGATCCTGGAAAAATTGAAATAGGGCTATAAAAAGATTTTTGTTAGAAAATCGCTCCTCTTACGTCTATTGTAAGTAGAAGGGGGGTGATTCGGATGGCAGAAGATTCACTTATCAGGGTGGTGCGGTTGTACCGCTTGGAAGGTGATTCAAAACTTAAAGCTTTTGCGGATATAGCAATAGGCGGTTTTATCATCAAAGGCTTACGCGTCCTGGAGGGGAAAAACGGTTTGTTTTTAGGCATGCCTCAGGAGAAGGCCAAGGACGGAAAATGGTATAATGCCTTCTATCCTGCGACCAAAGAAGCACGCCAGGACTTATCCGAGCTGGTTTTAACAGAGTATAACAGATAAAAAGCGAAAAAAGGGCGCCTTAAAAGGCGCCCTTTTGTTTGACACATATTTAACCCTATGTTAGAATTGCCGTTATGAGTAATATTTACCTGGTTGGATTCATGGGTACCGGAAAAACCTCCGTGGGCAGGGAACTTGCCAGGAGGACGAAAAATAAATTCATTGATCTGGATGATTTGATTGAATCCAGGGAAAAAAGAAGCATCCCCGATATTTTCGCCAAAGACGGGGAACCGCATTTCCGTAAGCTGGAAAAAGAAACGTTGCTGGAGGTTTCTAAAGATAAAGGCCTGATAGTAGCCTGCGGGGGAGGCATTGTTTTAGACCGGCAGAATATCGAGACAATGAAAAAGACGGGCAAGGTCATTTGCCTTAGCGCCTCAGCGCAGGTAATACTGGAGAGGACTTCCCGTTCCACCCACCGGCCCCTGCTTAACGTGGCTAGCCCGAAAGAAAAAATAGAGACTTTGCTTAAAGCGCGGGCTTCTTGTTACGCGCTGGCTGATGAAACTATAGATACTTCAGGATTTTCCGTAAAGCAGGTAGCTGACAGTATAATTAAAATTTTACCTGATTAAAATGAACGAACTGGAAGCTTTAGTCGGTTTAAATATGGTCTCGGATATCGGAAGTATCCGCCTCGGTAAATTGCTGGATCTTCTGGGCAAGCCGCAAAATATATTCGAGGCGCCCGCGGAAAAATTAAGGATGGCCGCCGGTATCGGGGAAAAGTCCGCCTCGGCGATCCATTCGCTTAAGGCGCAGGATTTAGCTGAAGAGTTCAGGCTGGCCTCAAAAAACGGCCTGAAGATCATTACCTGCAATGACCAGCAGTACCCGGCCGGCCTTAAGCATATTCCTGACCCCCCGATAGTGCTTTATGTAAAAGGGGAGTGGGCGCAGAAAGATTTACTGAGTATCGCTATAGTGGGGTCGCGCAACGCTTCTTTTTACGGCCTTTCCAATGCCGCGGATTTTTCACGCAGATTGTCAGAACGGGGATTTACCATTGTTTCAGGGATGGCGCGCGGCATAGATACTTACGCGCACAAGGGGGCTTTAAAACAGCGTGGGCGCACTATCGCGGTCATGGGAAGCGGATTTAATCATATTTATCCGCCGGAAAACAGGGGGCTGTGCGAAGAGATCTCGAAAAACGGCGCGGTAATCTCGGAATTTCCCATGAACGCCAGGCCTTTGAGGCAAAATTTTCCGCGGAGAAACCGCGTCATAAGCGGTTTATCCCTGGGAGTATTGGTGGTGGAAGCGGCAAAGAACAGCGGCGCCCTGATCACCGTGGATTTTGCCCTTGAGCAGGGCAGGGAAGTGTTCGCGCTTCCGGGTAAAATCGACTCTTCCCATTCTTACGGCCCCAATCACCTGATAAAACAGGGCGCAAAACTGGTATCCTGCGTTGAGGATATCCTGGAAGAGATGGAAGGGCTTTATCAACATAAGGATTCATCTGAAATTGATACAAGCGGCAAGGATCAGGTTTTAGCTCAAGAATCGTCTTTATACGGGCTCATTTCCCAACATCCTGTTTCCATGGATTATTTACAGGAGAGGACAAACCTCGGAATACCTTTAATTTCCGGCATGCTTTTGAATCTTCAGATAAGAAAAATGGTAAAACAGCTGCCGGGCAAACAATTCATAAGGAGTTAAAATGAAACCTAAGGGATTAGTGATAGTAGAGTCTCCTACAAAGGCAAAAACGATAGGCAAGATCCTGGGAGAGAAGTTTTCCGTTTTGCCCTCCATGGGACATTTGATCGACCTCCCGCAAAAAAAACTGGGAGTGGACGTGGAAAAAGATTTTGAGGCCCAATATGTGGTCATCCCGGGCAGGAAAAAAGTGCTTTCCCAGCTTAAAAAAGCCGCTAAAGGCGGGGATACCGTTTACATCGCCACCGACCCTGACCGCGAAGGCGAGGCCATAGGCTGGCATATTAAAAGCGAACTGTTTAAAAACAAAAAAGTCTTGCGCGTGGTTTTCCATGAAATCACCACTTCCGCGATAAACAGCGCGTTCAATAATCCCCGCGATTTTGATACCAATATGATCGAAGCGCAGATGGGCAGAAGAGTGCTGGACAGGATGGTCGGTTATTTCTTAAGCCCTTTGCTTTGGAGGAAGATCGTGCGCGGCTTAAGCGCCGGCAGGGTCCAGTCCGTCGCTTTAAGGCTTATTGTGGAGCGCGAGCGCCAGATTAACAGTTTCATCCCACAGGAATACTGGGAAATCGAGGCCCAGTTGAAGAAGGACGAGGCTTTATTTTCTGCTAAATTAGACAAGATAGACGGACAAAAAGCGGAGATAAAAAACCAGGAAACAGCCGATAGCATCGCTTTGGAGTTGAAAGACAAACAGTTCATAGTCTCAGAAATAAAAGAGACTGAAAGGAA
>JAQULD010000071.1 GCA_028719045.1 Candidatus Omnitrophota bacterium
AAAACGGATACCCGGGGCCGCGCGTAACGACCGGCTGAAACGAGGTTTGTTCCGGTCCGCCCGCCCCGCTTATTGGGCTCGAAACGAAACCCTTATTTTTATACAAATTGGAAGCTATATCATTGTAAAGATATGAATCGCCGAACTGCCCCATTCCCGATCTTAATGTTTCCGGGGATTTAATTACCGGATAAAGCCTTATTGCCAAAGCCAGGACCAAAATACCACATAAAATAAATATTGCCCCGAAAGCGCCTTTGGACTTGGTTGCTCCGGGTATTTTGTTTTTCATGAGCAAAATTCCGGCTGAGATCTCACTTTTGTTCGTGTTTTCCTTCCAATATCCCCAAATAATAACTCGCGGACTGATTAGCCGGGTCAATAAGGAGAGCCCGCTGGAAATCCTTTTTAGCTTCTTCTTTCCTGCCCTTGTAAGCGAGGGCTGTCCCGGAAAGCACATAAGTCTGGGCAAAATGATCATCTAACCTTTTAGACGCCTCAAGCACAGGCAGCGCTTTATCGTAGCTGCCGCTTCTTATGTAAAATTGCGCCAAAATATTGTAAAAGTAGGGGTCGCTGCCGGAAGATTCGGCTGCCTGCGTGAAATATTTTTCCGCTAAACCGTATTTTTCTACTCTTTCGTTAGCGAAACCGAGATTAGCGTAAACCATGTAATTAAAAACAGACCCTTTGTTGTACTTTAATATCTTTGTGTATAGTTTTACCTCATCGTTCCAATACGTGTTTTCCGATATTGTCAGCGCAAAATAGAAAGGCGCAATGAACAGCAGTATAAGCGCCGCTATTTTCTTAAAATAAGATCCTTTTTTTACCGCGGCAAAAAAAGAAAACACAAAAATAAGGAACCCTAAATAAGGAAAATAGAGATTATTCTCCGGCAGAAGCAATTCATGCGCCCTCCTCGCTAATATATTATTAAAGAAAAGCATTGCCAAGAGAGGCAGGTAAAACCAGGTTATGCCTAATAAAAACATCCTGTTTTTCTTTATACCGTATATTAGCGAAACGGTTAAAAAGGCGAGAAAAACAAAAGAAAGCAGCCACCATTTATCGGCAAATGATTCAACAGCGATGATGCTCCTGCCCATGCGCAGCTGAAAAGGAAAAACCGCGATAAAAGTGTAAACGCAGGCTCCTTTCATCATTGTAAGAAGCCCAAAAAAAGCTTTGCTCAAATTTAAACTATTGATGCCGAAACCCGGTAACGATGCCGGCTTAAGTAATTGAAAACCCAGGAAAACCAAGATAAAAGGTATATATACCAGGAATTGATTCCGGGGGAATTTATCCTTATAGACCAGGCGGCCTAAAACAAACAGGAAAATAATTACCGAAAAACCGGCTTCCTTGGATAAGAGCGCGCTAAAAAAACATAACACGGAAATAATATAATAAAAAATACTCTGTTTTTTTCCGTTTAGCCCCTTTAAAAAAGCAAGAACTGCCAGGCAGGAGAATAATAATAATAATATATCGGCTCTCCCCGAAACATAAGTTACGCTCGAAGTAAAGGCCGGGTTCAGGGCGAATAAAACCGCGCCCGGGAAAGCCAGAAGGTTATCCTTAAACAGGGCAAACAGGAGAAAATAAACAAGCAAGACGTTGGCTATATGCAGGATGACATTGGTAAGATGGTAACCAAAGGCGTTCAATTTCCATAATTGAAAATCCAGCATGTAGCTTAACGCCTGAAGCGGCCTGAAATAAACGGGGGTTTTATTAAACGCGGAGCTTTCGTCTTTATGGTATAACGGTTTAAAAGCCTCTTTTAGGGAAAGGTGCCTGATGTTCCTGTTCGCGAAAACCGCGGAATAATCGTCCCAGACAAAATAAGCGCCGAGCGAATTCACATAACAAAACATCGCCAAAAGCGCGCACAAAAAAACCGTTTTTTTAGAATCTAGTCCGGAAACCTTGCGGGATAGTTTTTCCCGGAAAGAAATGGGAATTTTTGAAGGAATATTATTGCCTATGCTCTCTATCAAGTAGTTTTATCGCGGTATTTGCGAAATTGGCTATTTCTCGTTTATCTTCCGGGTCTATTTTAGTGAAATGAATGCCTAACCGGTATTCATCCCCGTCCTTTTGGTTGTACCTGACTTCGCCCGCTATTTCTACGGGCCCGTAAAAACTTACGTCTTCCTTGTCCACCTTAAACAAGGTGAACCTCATCATGACGACACTTAATTTCGGGATATCGTAATCGCTAACGATCGCCATCCCCTGTTCGCTGAGATCCAGTATCGTCGCCTTGATCTCCCGGTCAGCGGTCAAAAGCCTGACGGTCAAAGGTTCGTTAACCCTGTAAATCACTGAAAGGCTTACTCTTACCCGTTTTGTCCTTCTTCTTTCGGCTCCTGAATATGATTCCTCCACTATCACCACACCTCCTGTATAAAAAAAGCCCTTAGAGTCATTGCGGATAATTAATAAATATATTTTCTTATATATTTTAGGAGTTCCTCTATATCAAACGGTTTAATTATATAATCCAAAGCCCCCAGTTCCTGGCCTTCAAATATCGAAGCAGACGCCCCCTTGGCTGAAAGTATAATTACCGGTATCGATTTCAGAGAATCCTGCGCCTGCATTTCTCTCAGCATAGCCAGTCCGTCCTTGTTCGGCATAATTATATCAAGCAGGATCAAATCAGGTTTTTCTTCGTTGAGTTTAACCAGCCCTTCCTGCCCGTCGTAAGCGCAAGCAACCTCGTAGCCGTGAACTTCTAGCCTCTTCTTAAGGAACAGTACGACGTCCGGTTCATCATCAACGACCAGTATCTTCTTAGGCATTTTATTTATCCCGGAAACTACCTATTTCTGAAGTAATTTTTCAAGCAGCTCTCTGGAAGTATTGGACATATTCTGTTCCAATTGCTTTATTACCAGGTCTTTCTTGCTCAATTCTTCTTTAGCGGCGACTAATTCCTGCTGGGCCTTGTCTAAATTATCGGATATGGTTTCTATCCTGGTCCCCAGCCTCGAAATATTATTTTCGCTTTCGACCATGTTTTTTTTGATGCCGCCAAATTCAGAAACCACGATCATCCCCGCGCTAAGCAAGAAACAAAAAAGCCAGATCGAAGTGGTCCTCCAAAAAGAGGCCTTTTTTATCAATTCGGAGTACTTGGATTTATACGCCATGACCAATTGTTTATAATCGGCGAGGGCGTATACTATGTCGTGTTCGTGTTTTTGCTTGTCTTTGGACATTCCGTTATTTACGTTAAGTTTAATTTTAATTTACCCTGCATATTATACTATTAAAACACCCGATTATTAATATTTTTTTAATAGATTTTATTATTTATTTTTCTCAATACGCAGGATATTATCGCGCTCTAAAGTAATCGTGCCATAAGAAGCCCCGACTTTCAGTTCTAGCGTTACTTCTTTGGCTGTTTCTTGTTTTATATTGCCGTTTATCTTGCGCCCGCTTTTTAAGTAAATTGTATCGGAAAATGAATCATTGCGGCTATCGCTTATTTTGGCGGTTTTGGAAGCCTCCCTGCTGATACGCTCCATGTCCCGGCTGATAAACGCGGGGGAACCGGATGAGATTTTCACTTTATTCATGATCTCCTGCGCCCCTTCGTAGTTACCGGATTTTTCATATATCTTGGCCAGGGTGATATTCGCCTGCCAATTATCGGGATCGACGGCTAAAGCTTCCTTTACAGAGGCCAAAGCCCTATTGGCCTCCCCGATGCCGTTATAGGCGTAAGCCTTGCCGGTCAACGAAACAATATCACGCGGATCTTTAGCTAATTTGTTTTGACAGTTATCGATCTCGCGCGCGTATTCTTGAGCGGCTTCCCTGCCCCTACCCTGTTCGCTATAGATGTCCGCCAGGTCGTTATGCACATTCGGATAATCCGGATGCGCTGCGATTAATTTTTTATATCCCTCCACGGCCTCACCGTACATGCCTCTGTCCCTGTTCACGCTGGCCAGGCTATACTGAATATCCGGGTCGCCCGCTTTTAATTTGAGGGCCTCCTGTAAATGAGGGGCCGCTTCGGGATAACGCTCCAGGCGCATCAAAGCAAGACCCAGGTCGTTATGCGTTGAAGCGTCATTTGGGTTTATCGCCAGCGCGGCCATGAATTTACCCGCGGCGTTCAGGAACTCCCCCCTGTCGTAATAAATATTGCCCAAAAGCTTCAAGGCCTGCCAGCACTGCGGGTCAATGCCTATAACTTCATTCAGTTTTGCTTCAGCTTCCTTGAATTTATGATCGTGGTAGTAAAAAGTAGCCAGGCTGTATTGGGACAAAATCAAATCAGGTTTGGCCTTTATCGCTTCGCTAAGCAACGCGTAAGCCTTACGTTTTTCTCCGGCCAAATACGCGTCAGTCGCCTTATTCAGGCAATCTGTCGCGTAACTTACGGAGACCATGTTCAATTCATTCTGTATCTGCGCGTTTTCAGGGAACATAGTCCTGGCCTTGCTGAATTCTTCAAATGATTCAGCGTACATTTTACGTTCGTAATATATTTTCCCCAGCTCTAAATGGAATTCTCCGGAATCAGATTTTCCCTGTTTTGCCTTATCCAATTCTTCCCTGGCCAGATCATCCGAGCCCTCCTTCATATAAACCTTTACCAGGCCGCAATGAGCCATAGGATAAGAAGGGTCTATTTGCAGCGCTTTTTTAAAGGACATGGCCGCATCATCGTACATCTGACGGCCGTAATAATCCTCTCCTTTGTTATAATAATAAACAGACATCTTGTTTCTCGCGGTAAAAACAAAAAAACCCACCAGCGCCGCTATAACAAGCAATTCAATTGCTTTCCTCATATCTTCAGGTCCTTCATTTTGTCAGGGAACAGGCTCTATCCCGGATGCGAGAGATTACGCCAAGTCGGGATTGTCAAAATCTATACGGTTAAGCATACCGAAATTAAGCCCGGAGCCAAAGACGTCCTTATCGATCTTGCTAGACCAGACCACTCTGGCTTTCCTGTATACTGGATTCTTAAATAATGAAGCGATCAGGGTTACCGGAAGCTCGGCGTTCACCGCAAGCTGGCAGTTGCCGATTATCCCTATCCCCGTCTGCGAAATATCTTTTAATATAAACCCCTGAGCCCCAGGCACGCTGATAAGGACAGTAGCCGCCCCGTCTATTTCAAATCTTTCATAAAACCTTCGGTGTAAAGATATCGAAGAATTATCACCGTTTTTCATGGAATTATTATATCATTATTTGGAGCTCTCTCTAAAAAAATCTTTGCCTGTTTTTTCGTTTATGATATACTTTTGCTATCATGGAAAAGCTTAAAAACATAATAGAAGACATCGCGATCGACTTCCTGAATAACACCCTGGTGATGCGCAAGGATATCTGCACCTGCCAATCCTGCAAGAACGATATGATGGCCCATATTTTATCCCATGTCCCGGCCAAATATGTTACCACCGAAAAAGGCGCCCTGCATACTATTATAGACCAGACCCGGATAGAAAAAGAGGCCGAGATCGGCAGGGCGGTCATCAATGCCATTTCAGTGATCAGCAAAAGCCCCAGGCACGGCGGGAACGAAGAAGAAGATAAAAACCAGAGTTTTGAAATACTGCTGAACAAGATCTACGATGACCGCGGCGTGGATTTCCGGCATTACCATAAGGAAATCCTTAAAAGAAGGCTGTCTATCCGGATGAACGTCAACCGCGTGCAGAATTTCTCGGACTACTTAAGGCTGCTGATAAACAGCCCGCAGGAGTATGACAAGCTTTTCGAAGTCTTCTGCATCAATGTCTCTGAATTCTTCCGTGACCCTGACGTGTGGGAATCGGTTAAAAAAATATTAAAAGAACTGATCCAGAAAAAGATCAGCCAGAATGAGCGAAAACTTATTATCTGGTCCTCCGCTTCCGCGAGCGGCGAAGAACCGTATTCTATCGCGATACTTGTCAAAGAATTGTCCAAAACAATCGATACCAGAAACCTTTCTATCGAGATAACCGGGACTGATATAGATGAGAAAGCCCTCAGGGCGTGCGGAAAAGCGGAGTACCCGAAGGCTGCGCTCAAAAATGTGAGCGACGAATTCCAGAAACTTTATTTTACGCAGCAGTTCACCGGCAACTTCAAGCTTAAAGACGAGATCAAAAGAATGGTAAATTTCAAATCGCTGGATTTGATCGCCTCGGATTATATCCCGAACACGGACCTGGTATTTTGCCGTAACGTTTTCATATACTTTACCCGCAGCCTCCAGGACCAACTGCTGATGAAATTCTACAGGTCGTTAATCGAAGGCGGATATTTTGTCATGGGCAAGACCGAAACGATGTGGATGGAAGCAAAAGAAATTTTTGAGGAATTAGACTTCAGGGCCCATATCTACCGGAAAAGGACCTCAAGACCTGATTAAAGCCAGGGTCTCGGAGCGCGTTTTTACATTATCTTTGAATACCCCCCTCACCGCGGAAGTAACAGTCAAAGTCCCGGGTTTTTTTACTCCTCTCATAGACATGCAAAGGTGTTCCGCTTCGATGACCACCATCACGCCTAAAGGTTTTAATTTCGACATGATTATCTCTGCTATCTGCGTGGTCAGTCTTTCCTGGACCTGCGGCCTGCGGGATAAAACATCCACTACCCTCGCTAATTTGCTTAAACCGGTGACGCGCCCGTTTCTCGGTATATAAGCGACATGGGCCCGGCCGCTAAACGGAAGCAGATGGTGCTCGCATACGCTATAAAGGGGAATATCCTTTAAGAGTATGATCTCTGTATGCTTCTGGTCGAGAACGACTTCAAGTTCGGTTTCGGGGTCCTGCTTGATCCCGCAGAATATCTCTTCGTACATCTCGGCTACGCGCTTGGGCGTATCCAGCAGGTCTTTCCTTTTTGGGTCTTCCCCGATCGCCTCCAGTATGTCCTTTACCGCTTTCTCGATTTTTTTCTTATCCATAAAACCCATCCCCCTATTTGCCGATGCAAAATTCAGAAAATATCCTGTCCAGCAGGTCTTCGGAAAACCTCTTCCCGAGCATATCGTCCAGGCAGCCTAAGGCGTCCTTGACATCCTGCGCGATAAATTCAGCGGACAAGCCGGAAGCTAACGATTTTTTTGTCCCGGAAATAAACATGTGCGTTTTTTTAAGCAACTGGATGTGACGGGCATTGCTTACTAAAACCGACTCTGAAGCGAAAACCCTGCCCTTAAAAACGGAATCCGCGATCGCATCCTCTAAAATATTTATATTCTTCAGTTTTTTAGCTGAAATCCCTATTACAGGGCTAAAATTCTTTTCGATCTTTTCTTTTTCTATTCTTTGTCTTGCGTCAATTTTATTTATAATGGCGATGACCTCTTTTTTCTTCGCCAATAATTTTCTCATGATCAGGTGATCTTCTCCGGAAAGTTTACCGCTGCCGTCAAAAACCATAAGCACCAGGTCCGCCAGATCCATATGCTGCCTGCTTCTCCGGATGGCTTTTTTTTCCACAAGGTCAGCCGGCTCAACTATGCCGGCGGTATCCACGATCCTGACCGGGATGCCTTTTATATCTATGATCTCCTCGATAGTATCTCTCGTTGTGCCGGCTACCGGAGTGACAATAGAGCGCTCTTGTTTAAGAAGGGCATTCAAAAGAGAAGATTTGCCCACGTTAGGCTTGCCGCAAATCACCGTGTGTATCCCTTCGCGCGACACCCTGCCGCGTTTTGCCCCTTCCAACAGGGAAACGAGCAATTCATCAATACTGCCGAGCCTGCCGGAAATATCCTTTAGGCCGGCTGGATCTATTTGTTCATCCGGAAAATCAATATTGGCTTCCAATATCGCCAGTATCTCTAAAAGCCCGGCCCGGATTTTATTTATCTGCGCGGATAAAATACCGCTAAGCTGGTTAATACCTATCTTTAAAGAATTATCTGTTTTAGCCCTGATAATATCCAGTACCGCTTCCGCCTGGGACAAATCGAGCCTGCCGTTTAAGAACGCGCGTTTGGTAAATTCCCCGGGCTGGGCGAGGCGGCAGCCGTTTTCCAGCGCCAAATCCAGGACCGCCCTTAACGAAACCAGCCCTCCATGGCAGCTTATTTCCACCACATCCTCCCGGGTAAAACTTTTGGGAGCGCGCATGACCGAAAGAAGGACTTCATCTATGATATTTTTCCGGCTATCGATGATCCAGCCGTAATGAAGGGTATAGCCTTTGGCTTGGGAAGGTTTATTATTATCTTTCGACAGGAAAATATTGTCCGCTGCGGAAAGGGCATTTCCGCCGCTTATTCTTACTATCCCTATTCCAGCTTCACCCGTAGCAGTAGCAATTGCCGCGATGGTATCGTTCAAATCAAACTTCATATTTAAAGTCAAAAAAACAAGTTATTATAATACTTTCTTCATGATCCTGGA
>JAQULD010000072.1 GCA_028719045.1 Candidatus Omnitrophota bacterium
GACCGCCTGCTGGCAAAACGCGAGCCCCTCGTCATTTTCTTCCTTGATCTTGGAGGCGACCCACTGCGCCTCTTCGTAGATATCGTTAAAGAATAAAAGCTGCGGTTTTTGCATGGTATGCCTTTTTACCGCGATCAGGTGCTTGGGGTATTTTTTCCGCATATCTTCGAGGACGGCGTTGGCGACATCAAGGATCGTCTGGCTGCTGCGGTAATTTTCTTCCAGTTTTATGATCTTGCAGCCCGGGAACCTCTTCGGGAAATCCATGATATTCTCGTGGGAAGCGCCGCGGAAACTGTATATGCTCTGGGCGTCGTCTCCCACGGCCATGATATTTTTGTTATTTTTCGCCAATAAATAAGCGATGTCCGCCTGGAGGAGGTTCGTGTCCTGGTATTCATCGACCATGACGTATTTGTATTTTTCCGATAAGGCGTCGGTAATTTCCTTGTGCCTGGCGAGCAGGTTCCTAAGGTAGACCAGCAGATCGTCATAGTCCATGTACCCTTTTTCTATCTTGTACCTGGCATAATTCTGTTTTATCTTTTCGATGTCCGCCGCGTAATCCAGGAAATTGGGATATTCGCTTTCCAGTATCTCCTCCACCGGCTTGTTCTTGTTCACGCACATGCTGATTATGCTTTTTAAGGTGTCTTTCTTGGGGAACCTTTTATCCTGGTTAAAGACCCCGCATTTGCTGCTGGCGATATGGACCGCTTCTTCCGCGTCCGATTCGTCTATGACGGTAAAATTATTGAACCCGATGAGCGCGGAATATTTCTTCAATACCTTATAGGCGAAAGAGTGGAACGTGCCCCCTTCCACCCCGGCGCATCTTATATCGTGGCGGCCGGCGCGCGAGAGCATTTCTTTCGCCGCCCTCTTGGTAAAAGTAAGAAGCAATATGGAATGCGGGTTTACATTATTCTGTAAAAGATAAAGGACGCGGTATTCGATTACGCGGGTCTTGCCGGAACCCGCTCCGGCGATGACCAGGACAGGGCCGTCAATATTGGTTACAGCTTCCAGCTGCGAGGGGTTTAGTTGTTCGGAAAAATCGATCATCTATGGCAGTAATTAGATATTGCGTTACTTGAATTTTACTTTATCGCTCACCTTGATATTGTGCTTTGCCGCGAATCCCGCGTTAACTTCCAGGACATATTTTACTTTTTCTCCGGAGGCGACAGTCGGGCAATAATCACCGGAGCAAGGCGGGACATCCGTGATAATAGCGGATACTTTCTTGTCCTCTCCTATCCAGATAAAATCCAGGGGAAACCGCATGTTCTTCATCCAAAACGCATACCGCTCCTGCCTCGGGAATACGAACAACATCCCGCAGTCAGGGCAAAGGCTCTCCCGGAACATAAGCCCCTGCCGCCTTTTTTCCTGGCTGTCGGCGACCTCCGATTTAACATAAACTTTGCCAAAACAGACCCTTGTTGCTTCGGAGGAAACGCAGCCGGACAACAATAAAAAGACCGCGAGGGTTATTAACTTACGCATACGGTAATATTGTGGAAGTATCGGATTGGATCCGCTGTATTAGTACTCGCGTTCGTGCGCCAGGCTCATATCCAGGAATGCGCGCAGCCTGCGCGAGCGGGTAGGATGCCTTAGTTTTTTCAATACCTTGGCTTCGATCTGGCGGATTCTCTCGCGCGTGACTTTGAAGATATTGCCTACTTCTTCCAGCGTGCGCGGGCAGCCGTCGCTTATACCGAAACGCAGGATCAATATTTTTTTCTCCTTGTCGGTAAGCGTCTCCAGTATCGAATCCATCTCTTCTTTTAACATGCTCCTTACGGCTGTATTTGCCGGAGAAGTCGCCCTTTTGTCCTGTATAAAATCGCCGAAATTGGTATCGCCTTCATCCCCGATAGGCATCTGCAGGGAAATCGGTTTCTGGGCGAATTTAAGGATGGCCTTCACTTTGTCCTGGGACAACCTCATTTTGTAAGCGATCTCTTCAGGCCTGGGTTCACGGTCGTTTTCCTGAAGGAAAATCCGCGAAAAGCGGATTATCTTATTTATCGTTTCGGTCATATGCACCGGGATCCTGATGGTGCGCGCCTGGTCTGCGATCGCGCGCGTAATAGCCTGACGGATCCACCAGGTAGCGTACGTGGAAAATTTGTAGCCTCTCTTATATTCGAACTTTTCCACCGCGCGCATAAGGCCGATATTGCCTTCCTGGATGAGGTCAAGGAAAGACAAGCCGCGGTTATTATATTTCTTGGCTATGCTTACCACCAGGCGCAGGTTAGCTTCCACCAGCCGCTCCTTGGCGTAATTAAACCTCGAATGAGTATATTTTATGACCTTCTGTTTTTCCTTCAGGTCAGCGTACGGCTCGCAGAGCTTTTTTAATATTTCTTTCTTGCGTAAACGGTCCGGCCTTTTCTGGCGCTCGAGATAATCCAGCTCTTTCACCAGACGGCTGAGCCTGTGGACAATGGCCTCTGTGACAGAGGTAGTAAAATTAAACGAACGGATGAGCATTATCGTTTTCGACTGGCTCTGGGTGCTCCTTATCCTGTCCGCTGTCTTTTTAAACCTCTTCAGTATGCTTTTTGGGCTGGTCTTTAATTCCCCCTTGATAACTTCTTCCAGGCTTATCTTTTCTTCCAGGGTGTCCTTTACTACGGACAATATCTCGCTGCGCGCAAACCTGGTGGAAAGCGCGGCGTTGACGAACTTCGCTTCCGCTTCTTCGATCTTTTTCGCCAAAGCTATTTCTTCGTCGCGGGAAAGCAGGGGTATGGAGCCCATCTGCTTAAGATACATTTTCACCGGGTCATCCAGCGGGAAAAACTGTTCCTCGGCCTTGGCCTGTTCGGCCAGGAGCTCATCTTTTATGGGATGCGCGTGTTTTTCCACTTCCTGGGCCTCTTCACTGTCGATGATCTGGATGTCTTCGTTACCCAGAAGGTCAAAAAGCTGATCGATATCTTCCGAGGAAGAAATGCCTTCCGGCAGCAGGTCGTTTACCTCGTCATAGGTAAGATAACCTTTGCGCCGGCCCAACGCGATAATCTTGTCGACCACTTCTTTGTTGTAAATCTTATCCTTAGCGATAACTTTTTTCTTCATCTGCCCCTTACCTTTTTTTGGTTAAATGATGAAATTCCTGAATAAGCCGCTGGACTTCTTCCTCATTGCCTGAGTCCTGCGCTGTCTTTATCTGTTTATGCAAATGTTCTTTTTCACGCACCAGCTTCCTTGATTTAAGGCGCTTGATGCAATCCTGGGCGACCCTTTCTTTCTCCTCATCCGATGACGCTTCCGCCATAAACGCGGATTCGCAGACCAGCTGCAAGATACCGGCGTCCTGGAGCTGATTCACCAGGTGGCGCGGCTCCACGGGTTTGCCGGAATCCGTAAGCTCATAGATAAGTGATACAACGTTAGAAATTCTTTCGTCCTGAAAATCAGCGGGCTCAAGATTTTCTTTTACCCGGTTAATAAAATTATCGCCTTCCATCATCAATTTTATCAAAAGCTTCTCTGTGGGATTTATGGTTAAAGCCTTGTCCCTCTGAAGGCCCGCCGCCGGTTCGGAATAAGTCTTTTCTTCTTTTATCTTGGCTATTTCCGCGAACAACGCCTCTTCCTTAATGTTCAGTTCCCCGGAAAGCTTCCTTAAATATTCCGATCTTATGATCTCGTTCTTAAACTTGTTTATGCTGGAAAGCATCGCTACGCATATTTGAGCTTTGCCTTCGGTGTCTTTGGCATTGTGGACGGCTTTCAGGGCCTTAAGCTTGTAATCAAATATGTTATCCGCCTTCTCCACTTTTTCCCTGAAGTCCGCGATGCCGTGTTTGCGCACGAATAAATCCGGGTCAAACCCCTCAGGCAAAGAAACCACCTTCACGTTCATTTCTTCTTCAATGAACATATCCAGGGTCCTTATTGTTGCCATTTGCCCCGCGGAGTCGCCGTCATAGACCATTACCACATTATGAGTGTAGCGCTTGATAAGCCTTATCTGTTCGGTGGTAAGCGCGGTGCCGCAGGAAGCGACTAGGTTTTGCAGACCTTCCTGATAAGGCATGATAAAATCGAAATACCCTTCCACCACCACGACAAAATCAGCCTGCCTTATGGCCTCTTTGGCCAGGTCCAGGCCGTATAGGTTTTTCCCCTTTACGTAAATCGCGGTCTCCGGAGAATTGACGTATTTCGGAGCCGAATCTCCGGCAGGAGGCTTGTTGACGCTTTCAGGAATAAGCCTGGCCCCGAACGCGATGACCCTGGATTTCATATCAGAGATCGGAAAAATAATCTTATGCCTGAACCTGTCGTAAAACCCACCTGAGCTTTTCGCTATCGCCAGGCCCGCTTTTTCCAGTAAAGGCAGGTCTATTTTTTTCGCCTTAAAATATTCCGTAAGGCCATCCCATTTATCGGGCGCGTACCCTAATTTCAATAATTTCGCGGTTTCAGGTTTTATCCCTCTCTTGGCCAGGTAACTCTTCGCCTCGGCTGCTCCGGCATTAAAATTGTTCTGGTAAAAAAGCGCGGCAAATTCGTTTACTTTATAAAGCCGGGTAATTAGCCCTTCCGCGCGGGAATCCTGTTTATTGGCCGCAGGCAGCTCGACGCCTACTTTCTTGGCGAGCATGGCAACCGCTTCCTGAAATTCCAGGCGCTCGTATTGCATCAGGAAATTAAAAGCGTTTCCTCCCGCCGCGCAGCCGAAACAGTGGTAGATCTGCCTGTCGGGAGAAACCACAAAAGACGGGGTCTTCTCATGATGAAAAGGACAAACCGCCTTGAAATTCCTGCCCGCCCGTTTAAGGGGAATATACCCTGAGATAAGCTCGACTATATCAACGCGGGCGAGTATATCATCAAGAATATTTTCCGGGATATGGATGGCCATTTATTTAAAATCTATTTTGAAAGCGTTTTCAAAATCCTTTAAAAAAAATCTTTAGAGCCCGCTTAATTCCTTCTAAACCTGCGAAAACCCGAACACTCCACCACTTCCATGCGCTCCTCTTTTTCTATCCTGTCCAAAAGAAGATTTAAACCCAGGGTATCAGATGAAATATGCCCGGCGATCACGACATTGAGATTAGCGTCTTTGACGTTTTTTAAATGCTCTTCCCCGAGGTGCATCGAAATAAGGGTCCTGACACCCGCTTTATACAGTTTGTCGTAGACATCTTTATGGCCTTCAGTGCCCCCGGTCATTTCTACGAAAACCTTTCCCACCGGCCTTCGCGGGCTGCCCATGATTATTTTCGGCCCGGCCATATTTTTCTTAGCCTCAGCATACTCGGGAATACCTTCCAATATATCGATAATGTCCGCTGTCTTCTTGGGCCTGGTCTTTCCCATGAGTTCCTGGATAAAACTTGCCACGTGGTTGTCCGCCGGCGTATGCGCGCACATAAACGGGATGTCCAGAAGTTTTGCCGCGTCCACCGCGCGCATGTGGTTGGCGGGAAGAAGGCTTCTTTCCACCTGCCTGATCCTTTCTTCCAACAACCCCCTGGCCACACTTTCCGATACACCCGCTTCGATCAAAGTATCGACCTGAAGCTTCATAACCCCGTATAATCCGGCGAAAGCGGCGCCTTCGGGATGATGCGCTAAAACCAGGTCCAGCCCTTGTTTCTCGCGGATCTTTTCGGCCAGCATTATCTCCGGGCCCTCTATATCGATGCCCACCATTATTTTATTAACTTCGGTCGCGGGCCTGCCGTAGAGGATAGCCGAATCCGAATAAGATTTGATATCCTTTTTCTTTTTCCGCGGGTCTTTATCGATTCCGAACCGCAGGACAAGATCATAGAAGCGGGATAATTTCATACCCTAGAATTTTTCCTGTACCTCGTTTACTGTTTTATTAAATTTTTCGTGGCTCATAAACTTAGACATTATGTTGTTCCAGAGCCAGCTGTAAGTGGTAGGGCTTACTTTAAAAAGATAATTTCCCGAATAAGAACGATGCACGCTATCTTTCAAATAACCTACTGTGGATATCGCAAGCGCGTAAGCGATGAGGCCGGCGAGTAAATAGGCTCTCGCGAGGCTCAAGATACACCCGCCCCATTTATTCAACTTCGGCACCGCCTCCATCTTTAAAAAACGCGCGAATACTTCGCGGAGCACTATGAAAAAAAGGTAACCAAGGCATGCGAGAATAACGAAAGATATAAGGTCAAGGAATTCCAGGGGGATTATCCGCAAGTTCATGTTATCCCTGGCTATATCGGAGAACATCGTGTAATAATGCAGGGAAAGGTAAATGGCCAGGATCGTTCCCGGAAGCTTGAAAAGTTCGGCGGGGAAACCTTGCTTTATCCCGATATAACAAATCCTCGCGGCAAGAACCAGCACAAGGATATCAACCCAATTGAACTGCCTTACTATATCTATAACCATTTATATGTTAATGATTTCGGGTTTATAAAATTAGAAATAAATCGTTAAAAGTATAACATATAAATACCTGATTGTCAATGTTTCGCCGGTTACTTAACTCTTTTACAATTAAACAGTTATAAAAATATTTCGGGATTGCCCCGGGGGTAAAAAATATGAGGGCGGCGCAAGATTACGCCGCCCTCTATATAAATTAACCCCGGTTTACACCGGTGTTTACTTTAATACATCCCGCCGCCGTATCCGCCTCCCGGTGGCATGGCCGGCATGGATTTCTCTTCTTTTTCCGGTTTATCCACTATCAAAGCTTCGGTAGTTAGCAAAAGAGCCGCGATACTCGAGGCATTCTGCAAGGCTGAACGGGTGACTTTAGTGGGATCGATTACGCCTGCCTCGATCATATCCACGTATTCATCCTGGTTTACGTCATAGCCGATATTGATCTTTTCCTGTTTTATACGCTGCACAACCACGGAGCCTTCTAGCCCGGCATTGGTGGTAAGCATCCTGATGGGTTCCTCAAGCGATCTCCTTACGATATCAACGCCAACTTTTTCATCGCCTGAAACCTTTAATGAGTCTAACGCCGGAATGGCGCGGATCAAACCTACGCCGCCGCCCGGGATAATGCCTTCTTCAACTGCCGCGCGGGTAGCGTGAAGCGCGTCTTCCACGCGCGCCTTTTTCTCTTTCATTTCCGTTTCAGTAGAAGCGCCGACATTGATTACCGCGACACCTCCGGCAAGCTTGGCCAGGCGTTCCTGGAGCTTTTCCTTGTCGTAATCCGAATCGGTATCTTCTATCTGTTTCTTAAGCTGGGCGATCCTGCCGTTTATGGCCTGGTTTTTTCCCGCCCCTTCCACTATGGTCGTATTTTCTTTATCGATCTTGACCCTTTTAGCGCGTCCCAGGTCTTCGATGTCAACATTCTCTAATTTTATACCGAGGTCTTCCGTAATGGCTTTTCCTCCGGTAAGTGTGGCGATATCCTCAAGCATGGCCTTTCTTCTATCTCCGTAACCCGGAGCTTTAACGGCGCATGCGACAAGAGTGCCGCGGATCTTATTCACGACCAGCGTAGCCAATGCTTCGCCTTCTACTTCTTCGGCGATGATCAAAAGCGGTTTTCCGGTCCTGGCGACTTTCTCAAGCAACGGGAGAAGGTCTTTTAAAGAAGAGATCTTTTTCTCATTGATGAGGATAAAAGGCTCTTCCAGGATCACTTCCATTCTTTCGGCATCGGAAACAAAATAAGGCGAAAGATACCCCTGGTCAAACTGCATGCCTTCGACCACTTCCAAAGTTGTAGCCGTCGATTTTGCCTCTTCCACGGTAATAACCCCGTCTTTTCCCACTTTTTCCATTGCCTCTGCGATCAAATCCCCGATCGCCTTATCGCAATTAGCGGCTATGGACGCTACCTGCGCCACTTCTTTTTTATCTTTGATCGGCTTGGAAAGTTTCTTCAGTTCGTCGATTACCTTCTCCACCGCTTTTTCTATCCCGCGCTTTAAAGCCATGGGATTTGCCCCGGCGGTAACGTTCTTTAGACCTTCACGGTAGATCGCTTCGGCTAAAATGGTAGCCGTAGTGGTGCCGTCTCCGGCCACATCCGAGGTTTTTTCCGCCACTTCTTTTACCATCTGAGCGCCCATATTCTCATAAGGATCCTCCAGGTCGATCTCCTTTGCCACGGTTACGCCGTCTTTGGTGATAGTGGGAGACCCGAATTTCTTATCTATGACGACATTGCGCCCTTTAGGTCCGAGTGTTACTTTAACCGCAGCTGCCAGCTGCTCCACGCCGCTTTATATCTTCCTGCGGGCTTCATCTTTAAACAACAATTGCTTTGCGCTTTTTCCTCCGTTGTTATTTTATGATCGCCAAT
>JAQULD010000073.1 GCA_028719045.1 Candidatus Omnitrophota bacterium
TTAAGAAAAAAACAATTGTTGCAGCCAGCAAAAACCAGAAATTAAAAAGTTTTAGCTTTTGCATCCCTTCCTCCTCTGTTAATTTTTTTTCACTCTTTCCGTCGGTGATTTTCATTTTATTTTCCTTTATTTCCTTTATTTGCTTACAAGTTTAACATTTGATACGATTTTTTCAATTGTCTAAATACACTTCTTTTTGACTTTCTTCCACCATCTCTTCCGGGGACACGTTACTCCTCATCTCTTCCGGGGACACGTTACTCCTCGGGGGACATACTCCTCGGGGGACACAACACTTTCGTTCATCCGGGGACACAACACTTTAAAAGTGTTGTGTCCCCGGAGTACCCCGAGTAGTAAAAAAATGTTAGATTATTGCCCCTCATACGTCTATTAAAGTAGGAGGTCTATAATGGCAAGAAAAGCACGTATCGTCATACCCGGCATACCGCATCATGTAATCCAGCGAGGTAATAGGACACAGAAAGTCTTCTTTAACGATAAGGACAAAGAGTACTATCTTGATCTTCTGCAGAAGCATTGCCGTGAATCGGGGCTAACTATTTGGGCATACTGTTTAATGGACAACCATGTTCATTTGATAGCAGTCCCTAAAGAAAAGTCCAGTTTATCCAAGGGAATAGGATTAACGCATAGATATTACACACGTATGATTAATTTTAGAGAAGGATGGCGTGGTTATCTTTGGCAAGGCAGGTTTATCTCGTCTCCCTTGGATCAAAAATATCTTTATGCGGCTGTTCGTTATGTTGAGCGCAATCCTGTAAGAGCAGGGCTTGTAAAAAAAGCTGAAGATTACGTCTATTCAAGCGCGAGATCGCATATTTATAATACACAAGATAAGGTGCTTTCAGACAATTTTATGTTTCAAGAAATAAAAGACTGGGCGAGTTATTTGAGCGAAGAAGATTAATCGATCGGGGGACACAACACTTTAAAAGTGTTGTGTCCCCCGAGGAGCGAGGAGTAACGTGTCCCCGGAAGTTATTTAAGAGGTTCTTTCAGGCTGTCTTTTGTCTTTCTGGCGGGAGCTTGCGATTTTGGGCCTACGGAAATAGTCAGGGTAACGGAGTTTCCTTTGGCTTGCAGGCTTACAATGCAGGTTTCGTTTTCACGGTCGAAGTTCAGGACGCGCTCACCGTACTCGATGACGTTAAGCAAATGCCAGTTGTTTATGGGCATCTGCTCTTTGTAGAAATTAACGACCTGGTCGGGATCCGCCTTGCCGTGGTATTTCAGTACTCCCACACGCACGCCGGAAGACTCGAAAGAATAGGAATTCTGAGGAATAGCTTTAAATCCCGCGGGTACGGGAACGTCAATAAATTTAACTGTAGCGGAAGGCTCTAAAAGCCCCTGGCTTTTGGAATAAGAAGAATCCTGGTAATAAGTGGTACAGCCGTATACCCCCAAAGAAAGACAGATCAATAATCCCGTCAAAAGTGTTTTTTTAGCCACAAGCCCTCCTTTATATACATACTATCTATCTGTTTACGGCTTAAGCCTGCTTTTATACCTATATTAGCCAGCTGCGCCGGGCTTATAATATCCTCCGGAGCGTGGCTGTCCGTATTTAAGATCAAATTCGCGCCATAGAGAAGCGCCTGTTTTACCACCTGCCTGTTGCCGCGATTATGGCCTTTTCTGCCGGATATCTCCAGGAATATCCCCCTCTTACTGGCTAATTTCACTTCTTTCACGCTTATATTGCCGGGATGAGCAAGAATATCGATATCCGCTTCCAAAGCCGCCTGGTTCGTGCCGCTTATTACCGGCTCAACCGGGGTCTGGCCGTGGGCGACTATGATCTTTATCCCGTTCTTCCTGGCGTATTTCGCCAGCGGCGCAAACTGTTCCGCGGGCAGGTGCGTCAGCTCTATTCCGGGCAGGACTTTGACCGGCTGGCTTGCGGGCCAGCGGCGGCAGAATTCGGTTATGGATTTAATATTGGAATCTATGTTGCTGTAATCCGTGTGGTCGGTGATCGCTATGATTGAATAGCCTTTGGCAGCATAATGCACGGCTACTTCGGAAGGAAGCAGTTCTCCGTCGCTTAACAAAGAATGACAATGTAGGTTATACATGAGAATAAAATGCCCCTGGCAGGAATCGAACCTGCCACCCACAGTTTAGGAAACTGCTGCTCTATCCTTATGAGCTACAGGGGCGAAATCGTTAATATTTAATGAGCGAGAAAACAGGATAGCCTTTGAGCTTTTCCCTGCCCTTTAAACCGGCCAATTCTATAAGGAAGGATATTCCGACGATCTTGCCATCCTGCTTTTTTACCAGTTCAGTCACCGCTTTGACCGTGCCGCCGGTAGCAAGCAGGTCGTCAACGATCAAAACCTTGGCTTTAGGGCTGATAGCATCCTGGTGCATTTCCAAGGTGTCCGTGCCGTATTCCAATTCATAAGTAGCGGAATCCGTCTTCCAGGGAAGTTTTCCTTTTTTCCTCACCGGCACAAACCCCGCGCCTAATTTATGCGCTATCGCCCCGCCTAAAATAAAACCCCGGGACTCCACCGCGACCACGGCATCGATCTTTTTCGCTTTAAATTTGGCGACCAGGGCGTCCACCGATTTCTTGAACGCTTTTTTGTCCTTAAGGAGCGTGGTTATATCCCTGAACAATATCCCCTTTTTAGGAAAATCCGGAATAGCCCTGATACAGTCTTTAAGCTCCATATTTAAAGTCCCTTTCCTGCTGTTGATACAAAGTCTTTAATTTCTTAAGAGCGTCTTCCTCTATCTGGCGGATCCTTTCGCGGGAAAGATTCAGTTTTTTAGCGACTTCCGCCAGGGTATGCTGTTTGCCGTCATTTAACCCGAACCTCATATCCAGGATCTTTCTTTCCCTTTCGGACATCTTGCCTTTAAGATTATCCACTCTCTCCTTGTTCAGGAAACGCTCAAGTTCCGCGTTCGGGGGAGCGGCGTTCTCATCCACCACCAGGTCCATTACCGAACCGTCATCCTCTTCGCCCACAGGCGCTTCCAGGGAAGAGGTCTTTGTGGTCAGCCAGAAATTGATCTCTTCGATCTTGGCCCTGGGTATTTTCATCTTTTTGGCGATTTCCTCATCGGTAGGCGTGCGCTTTAATTTCTGGGTCAATTGCTCCCTTGTCTTCTTCCATTTGGTGATCATCTCATTCATATAGACAGGAAGGCGAATGACTTTTCCCTGCTGGCCGATGGCGCGGATTATCCCCTGCCTGATCCACCAGGCGGCGTAGGTGGAAAAACGAAATCCTTTATTCGGATTAAATTTGTCCACCGCCTTCATAAGCCCAAGGTTACCTTCTTCGATCAGGTCAAGCAAAGGCGTGCCTAAATACACGTATCTCTTGGCGATGTTGATCACAAGCCTTAAGTTCGCGCGAATCATCTGTTTACGCGCGTCATCGTCGCCTTTCCTGATCCTTTTGCTGAGGTCTATTTCCTGTTGCGCGGTCAAGAGAGGCACCGTCCGAACTTCCTTCAAATAAACTTTTAACGATTCCATATTTTAGCTTTCATTTTTTCTTGGCGGTTTTTTCTTTCAACACCGCCTGCGCAGCCGCGAGTTTAGCGATAGGAACGCGGAAAGGCGAACAGCTCACATAATTCATCCCGACGCGATGGCAAAATTCCACCGAACGCGGGTCTCCGCCGTGCTCTCCGCAGATGCCGACTTCCAGGCCCTTGCGTGTGGACCTGCCGCGCGCGATACCTAACTTTATTATTTCTCCGATGCCTTCCTGGTCAATGGTCTGGAACGGGTCATCGGGCAATATGCCTTTCTTAAGATATTCCGGCAGGAAACCTCCGATGTCATCGCGGGAGAAACCGAAACCCATCTGGGTCATGTCATTGGTGCCGTAGGAGAAAAATTCCGCGACCTCCGCGAGTTTATCCGCGACAAACGCCGCTCTCGGGATTTCGATCATGGTGCCGAACATATGCTTGATCTTCTTAAGATTGTATTTTGCCAGGACTTCCTGGTAAACTTTCTTGGCGATCGCCAGCTGGTCGTTTAATTCTTTGACATCGCAGACAACCGGGATCATGATCTCAGGATAAGGTTTTTTGCCTTCCTTTATCAATTCCGCAGCAGCGTCGAGTATGGCCCTTATCTGCATTTCGCTTACTTCCGGGTATGTGACGCCTAAACGCACGCCGCGATGGCCCATCATCGGGTTTGATTCATGCAGGCCGTCGGCGCGTTTGGATAATTCCTCCATCGATATATTCAGGTCCTTGGCAAGCTGTTCGAGTTTTGCCTGCTCGCGCGGCACGAATTCATGCAGCGGAGGGTCAAGCAAACGGACAACCACAGGAAATCCGTCCATTGCCTCAAGGGTGCCTTTAATGTCTTTTTTGACATAGGGGAAAAGTTCCTCAAGCGCCTTTTTCCTCTCAGCTTCCGTTTTTGAGATGATCATTTTGCGCAGGATGAATAACGGCTCATCTGACCCTTTGCCGTAGAACATATGCTCGGTCCTGAACAATCCGATGCCTTCGGCCCCGAACTGCCTTGCTTTGGCCGCGTCAGCGGGAGTTTCGGCGTTGGTGCGGATACCCAGCCTCTTCACCGAATCGCAGATCTTTAAGAAATCCATAAGCATCGAATTTTCTTCGGTCGCGTCCATCATCGGCAGTTTACCTTCGTAGACATTGCCCTTGGTGCCGTTTAAGGTGATCCAATCGCCCTCTTTCAGGGTCTTTCCGTCAATGAGCAATTCTTTTTTGCCGCTTTCCACGTGTATCGCGCTGCAGCCGACGATACAGCATTTGCCCCAGCCGCGCGCCACAAGGGCCGCGTGCGAAGTCATGCCGCCGCGGGCGGTAAGAATAGCCTGCGCCGCGCGCATACCTTCAACGTCCTCGGGATTTGTCTCTTCGCGCACCAGGATAACTTTTTTACCCTGCTTTGCCCACTCCACCGCGTCGTTGGCGGTAAATACGATCTGGCCGCACGCCCCTCCCGGGCCAGCCGGCAAACCTTTCGCCATGGACTTGTGGGTCAGTTCTATTTTAGGGTCGATTATAGGATGCAATAACTCATCCAGCTGCGCCGGGGTTACGCGCATAACCGCTAATTCTTTGGTGATAACTTTTTCTTTCACCATGTCCATCGCCATGCGCACAGCCGCCGGGCCGTTACGCTTGCCAATACGGCACTGAAGCATGAACAGGCGCCCTTTTTCAATGGTGAATTCGATATCCTGCATATCGTGATAATGTTTCTCAAGGCGCCTCTGTATTTCAAAGAGTTCCTTGTAGATCACAGGCATCGATTTCTCGAGGGCCACGAGCTCTTTGTTGTGCTCTGATTTGGAATATTCGTTTATCGGCGCGGGGGTGCGGATGCCGGCAACCACGTCCTCGCCCTGGGCATTGATAAGATATTCGCCGTAGAATTTATTCTCGCCGTTTCCGGGATTACGGGTAAAGGCGACGCCGGTCGCGGAATCATTGCCCATATTGCCGAACACCATGGTCTGCACAGTTACCGCCGTGCCCCATTCATCGGGAATGCCTTCTATCCTTCTGTAGCTTATCGCGCGCTTGCCGTTCCATGAAGCGAATACCGCTCCGATGCCGCCCCAGAGCTGTTCTTTCGGATCATCGGGAAATTCTTTTTTCAGGACTTCTTTGATCTTGGCCTTGAATGAAGTGCATAAATTTTTCAGGTCATCGGCTGTCAGGTCCGTATCGCCTTTAACGCCTTTTTCCTGTTTCATGGCGGCCATTATTTTTTCCAGCTGCTTACGGATGCCTTCGTCTTCTTTCGGCTCGATACCGGCGGCCTTTTCCATGACCACGTCGGAATACATCATGATCAGCCTTCTATAAGCGTCGTAAACGAAACGGCTGTTGCCGCCGCTCTGTTTGATCAAACCCGGAATAGTCTTCTCGTTTAATCCAACGTTAAGGACAGTTTCCATCATCCCGGGCATGGATTTACGCGCCCCTGAACGCACGGAAACCAAAAGCGGATTTTCGGCGTCTCCGAATTTCCTGCCCATAAGGGTTTCCACTCTCTTAAGCGCCATATCCACGCCTTCTTTAAGTCCCGCGGGATATTTCTTTTTGTTCTGGTAATAATATGTGCAAACTTCTGTGGTGATGGTAAAGCCCGGAGGCACAGGAAGTTTCAAGTCCTTGTTGCCTGCCATTTCAGCCAGGTTTGCCCCTTTGCCACCCAGAAGATTTTTCATACTCTCGTTGCCGTCGGCTTTTCCCCCGCCGAAGGAATAAACGTATTTCTTTGCCATTGCTTTTAAAACCCTCGCTTTCGTTTTTGGTTATGTCCGTCAGGACCTAACGCAGTTTGTTTTCCAAATACTCTTTTAATTTATCGATGCCGATGCGGTCCTGAAGCATCGTATCCCTGTCACGGACCGTGACCTGTTTGTCTTCCAAAGACAGCACATCCACGGTAACACAGTAAAGGGTGCCGACTTCATCCTGCCTGCGGTATAACTTTCCGATGGCAGCGGTATCGTCATAAACGGTGACCATTGATTTCTTAAGGTCGCCGGCTATTCTTTTAGCTAATTCCACCAACTCCGGGCGGTTCTTTAAAAGCGGCAGCACCGCCACTTTTGTCGGAGCCAGGTCCCTGTGCAGCTTTAAGACCACGCGGATGTCTTCCTTGACTTTTTCCTCGTGATAAGCGTCCAAAAGGAACGCCAGTACGCTCCGGTCAATGCCTCCGGAAGGCTCGATGATGTAGGGATAAAACTTTTCCTTGGTGCTATCGTCGAAATATTTAAAATCCTTGCCGCTTGCCTCAGCGTGCTGCCTGAGGTCGAAATCCGTGCGGTTGGCAATGCCTTCAAGTTCAGACCAGCCAAAGGGAAAATTATATTCGATATCGGTGCAGGCTTTGGCGTAATGCGCCAGTTCATCGCTTGCGTGCGGCCTTTTCCTTAAATTCTCTTCCCGCAGGCCGAGCCCTTTGTACCAGTTAAACCTTTCTTCCACCCAATACTCGTAAGCTTTATCCGCGTCCTGGGGCTTCACGAAATATTCGATTTCCATCTGCTCGAATTCGCGGGTCCTGAAGGTGAAATTCCCCGGGGTTATTTCATTGCGGAAAGATTTGCCCTGCTGCGCCAGGCCGAAAGGAAGCTTGGGATGCCTGGAATCGAGGATGTTCAGGAAATTCACGAACATCCCCTGCGCGGTTTCCGGGCGCAGGTAGATCTGGTTGTCATCATTCTCCACAGGGCCCTGGTGGGTTTTAAACATCAGGTTGAACTGCCGGCTTTCCGTAAGCTCACCCCCGCATTCAGGGCATTTTGCGGCGCCTTTCAGGTCCTCCACCTTAAAACGCTTCTTGCAGGATTTACAGTCGCTTTTCAAATCAAAGAAATTCTTGGTGTGGCCTGATGCCTCCCATACTTTCGGGTGCATAAGTATCGCGGCATCCATGCCTAAAATATCGTAGCGCTCGTAGACGTTTTTCTTCCACCAGGCGCGCTTGATATTATTCTTCAGTTCCACGCCGAAAGGGCCGTAGTCCCAGGTATTGGACAAGCCGCCGTAAATGTCGGAAGACTGGAATATAAGCCCGCGGCGCTTGCAAAGTGCTACTATTTTATCCATTTGGTCAGCCATAACCTAATATTTGTACCTTAAATTGGCCTGCCTGTCAAGGAATTTAACCCTCTTCCTTTAGCTTTTTCAGCTCTTCCTCTTTAATGGTAAAGCTGTGCTTCAGATCAGGGAAATCCCCCGCTAAGACTTCTTTTTTGTATTCCTCCACCGCCTTAAGTATATGCGCGGACAGGTCGGTATATTTTTTTACGAACTTCGGGGTGTAGCGCTCAAAAAGCCCGAGCAGATCATAAGTGACCAGCACCTGGCCGTCGCAATAAACCCCCGCCCCTATGCCTATAGTCGGGATCGCAATTTTTCGGGTAATAAGCTGCGCGATCTTGTCCGGCACGCATTCAAGGACGAGAGCGAAACAACCGGCCTTTTCCAGGATTTCAGCCTGCCCGATAAGGCGTTTGGCGGTCTCGGCGTCTTTGCCCTGCACCTTAAAGCCGCCTAATTTATCCGCGGTCTGGGGAGTAAGCCCGATATGGCCCATGACCGCTATACCTGAATTGTGAATAGCTTTGGTTACCTCGGGGCATTTATCAAACCATTCCAATTTTACCGCGTCGCATTTGGCTTCTTCTATAAATCTGCGCGCGTTCTTTACCGAGTCATC
>JAQULD010000074.1 GCA_028719045.1 Candidatus Omnitrophota bacterium
GTTAAGGGACTTGGATATCTCATAGAGCCTTTTGGTGTTGGCGCTGGTCCTTGAGCCGATAATGATCATTACATCGTTTTCAAGGGGCATTTTCCTTATTTCGTCCTGTTTGCTCTTAGTGGGCACGCAGATGGTATTAAAAAATCTCAGGTTTTTTACGAGCGGTTTCAATGTTTTAAGGATACTCAGGACTTTATCGATATTCTGGGTGGACTGGACCACAACCGCGGCTTTGGCGACCTTCTTTATCTCTTTTACCGGCAGGTTTTTAGCGTTATCGATGACCACGGCTTTGGTTTTCAGCTGCCCGACAATGCCGAGGACCTCATCATGTAACTTGTCCCCGATGATTATCACGCGGTAGCCTTTGCGTTCCATGTCCCGGGCGATCTTATGGATTTCCTTGACCATGGTGCAGGTGGCATCGACCACCTGATAGCCCAGGTTTTCTCCTTTTTTAATCGTTGTGAGGCTGGCTCCATGGGCGCGGATAAGAAGGATTTTTCCTTTGCCGCAGGACAGCCTTTTTACTTTTTTTATCCCGACTTTATTTATCTGGCTTACCACATCCTCATTGTGGACTATGTCCCCTAATATATATACTTCTTTTTTTTGTTTGGCGGTGGCAAGCGCTATGTTAATAGCCCTTCTTACGCCGAAGCAGAAACCGGAAGATTTAGCTAAATTTATTTTCATAACCAATATTCTACACTAATCGCGGCCTAAATCAAGGCTAACGTTAGAAAGGCTCAGGAGGGGATTATTTTTATTTTGAACACAGGGCTTTTATGGATTACAATAGTTTAAGACAGCTGTAATTTAAGGGGGTCCCGGCCATGAAAAGAATATTTTTATCCTTGTTTTTTTGTTTTGTCCTTTGGCCTTCCTGCCTGCTCGCGGCGGACTGGAAGGTGCTGCATGAACGCGCGGACAGGACCGGGCTCATAGAGGCCAAGCTAAGCGCGCGAAATAACCCGGCTTCGGAAGATGACCTGTATATCCTGGGGCTGGTTTATTTTAATATGCACCGGGATAATGACGCCAGGGACGCCTTTAACGAAATTTTGAGGTCTAATCCGGGTTCGATCAAAGCGAAATGGGGGGAGGCGGAATTCTTAAGGAGAAGCCATGAGCTGGGGGAGGCGGAGAGGGCGCTATTGGAAATAATAAAAACAGCCCCTGAATTCTGGCCGGCTTATATAAGCCTTGCGTACGTAAGATTCATAAAAACCGATTTTGATGGATCGGTGAGGCTTTCAGAGCAGGTCTTACGGCAGGGCCGGGGCAAGGTGGACTTAAGCAATTATGTGCGCGCGCATTTGCTGCTCGCGGGCTCTAAAGGTGTTATCGCCCATTTCGGGGGGCTGGTTTCCAAATTGATAAACGGGGTTTCGGTATATCCAAATCTGGAAAAAGCGGAAAACCTTAAACCTGAATCCGCTGAAGTAAAATTCGGGATGGGCGCTTTTTACCTTCTTGCCCCTCCAATAGACGGCGGAAACATAAACGAAGCGGAAAAATATCTCCAAGACGCGATCAAGCTGGATAAGTATTTTGCCGACCCTTACGTAAGGCTTGCCCAGGTTTACGGGGTTAAAGGCGATAAAGCCAAATACGAAGAATATTTAAATAAGGCCCTGGAAATCGACCCTTTGAATGAGCTGGCGTTGGATGTTAAGAGCGGAAGATGCAGGTTTATCTGCGTGGGCAGGTAGCGGGTTAGAGCGACAGGATCTGCCTGGCGTAGGAATAAAGGAATTCTTTGTAAAGTGTCCGCATTTTGGAAGTTTTGATAAGTGCCTGGGCCTGGCTGATAAGGCCGGAAATCTCTTTTTTCGCAAAATCCAGGGCTCCGGAAGCGGTTATGATCTTGCGGATCGCCACGAGATCAACGCGGCTTATTTTTTCTTTTGATAGTATTTTTTTGATCTCAGACCTCGCGTTTCGCCCTGAATGGTTGAAGGCATACCAGATCAAGACGGTTTTTTTGGCCTCTTGCAGGTCGGTAAGTATGGATTTTCCTATCCCTTTTTCATTCCCAAACATGCCCAGGACGTCATCTTTGATCTGGAACGCCCTTCCTAAATAAATCCCGTATTTAAAAAGAATGTCCGCTTGTGTTTCCTGCGCCCCGGCTAACGCCGCTCCCATGGAAAGTGGAGCGGCAAAGGTGTAGATCGCCGTCTTAAAATCGTATATTTTGTAGATATCTTCCTTGGTTATCCGGGAAACGTCTTTTATGCCGTATAAAAGCTCGATAAATTCCCCGCATCCGGTGTAAACGGCGGCGTCGATAAGTTTTTTCAGCGCGTTTTCCTTGCGCCGCAGGTCTTCTTCCACGGATAAAAAGGCCTCCAGGCCCATCGCGTACATTATGTCCCCTGAAACTATAGCCAGGTCCTGGCCGTTAAATTTGGCGTTTTGATATTTGCCCAGATAATCATTTAGCATTTTATGCATGGAGGGTTTGCCTCTTCTGAGCAGGGACTTGTCGATGATATCGTCGTGTACAAGCATGAAATCGTGGAGCATCTCCAGGGAAAGGGCGCTGGTGTAAAGCCCGCGCGGGTTACGCCCGGAAAAACCGCGGTATCCGATTATAAAAAGGATGGGGCGGGCGCGTTTCCCTTTCCTTAAGACAAAATCGCTTACGCATTTGAACAATACCGGCGAGGCTTGCCTAAGCAGGTATTTTTTATCTAACCCGGCAAGAAAAACAGGGAGTTCTTTTTCGATGTTATTTTTTATTTTATTTATCATGACTTTATGTTAACATATATGTAAATTTAAAGCAAATAAATATACCGCAGGAGGTTATGTCATGGATAAGAATTTTCCCGCTAATTTCGCGAGAGCCTTGAGGCTTCCCTTTGTCACGGCGAGCGCCCTCCCTTTTATGATCGGCTCTTTCTTCGTAAAATTCCAGCTTAACTTTGTAAACTTTTTATTGGGGCTTACTGCCGCAGTCTGCATGCACTTAAGCGCAAACCTTATCAATGATTACGCCGATTCCAAAAGCGGTTCTGACTGGAAAGATACTAAATTCTACGGCTTTTTCGGAGGCTCTAAACTCATACAGGAAAAAGTATTTACCGAAGATTTCTACCGCAGGACGGCGATCATTTTTTGCGCCATTGCCGGGTTTTCCGTGCTGGCCCTCGCGGTCAGATTAAAGAGCATCGCCATCATAGCGTATTTTTTAGCGATACTTTTTCTCGCCTGGGCATATTCTGTCAAACCTTTAAGGCTTTGCGAAAGAAAACTGGGAGAGCCGGTCATTTTCATTCTTTTCGGCCCGGCGCTGGTCATGGGAGGGTTCTTTATCCAGACCAGGATGTTCCCCACGTTTGCCGGGTTCCTGCTTTCTTTGCCGGCGGGCTTTTTGGTCACGGCGATTTTATTCGCAAATGAGGTGGCTGATTTTTCCGTGGATAAAGATTCGGGCAAATTTACCTGGGTAAGCCTGTTAGGGCATGGCAGGGCGTATGTGCTTTACTGCGCTTTGATGGCGGCCGCATTTCTTTCCATTCCTTTGAATTTCGTTTACAAAAACCTGACTTCGTTCTCTCTCTTTGCGCTTTTGTTCCTGCTGCCGGCGATCAAAGCCGCCAGCATTTTAAAGAAAGACTATCAAGACAAGGCCAAATTAGTGGAATCTTCCAGATTGACCATCCTTACGCATGCCTCTGTAAGTATCATCCTGATAGTGGATTTACTCATATGCAAAAAGTTCTGATCATCGGCGGCGGTTTCGCCGGCCTTTCCGCGGCCCAAAAGTTATGCCGGTATAAAAAAACTTTTAACATAAGCTTGATCGATAAGCAGGCGCAATTTAATTTCCTGCCTATGCTGCCCGATGTGATCGGCAGGCGAGTAAACCCCGGGCGGCTGGTTTACGGCCTGGAGGATATCGGGGCGCGGTTTGGTTTTGAATTTATCCGGGGCGCGGTTACTTCCGTAGATCTAAAAATGAAGCTGGTGCAGACTTCCTCCGGCCCCCTGAAGTATGACTATCTGATTATCGCCAGCGGTTCCGAAACTAACTTTTACAATAACCGGGTTATAGAAAAATACGCCTGCAAGCTGGATAATGCCGAAGATAGCAGGAAAATCCTCCAGACGTTGAATGATTCTGATTTTGACGAGTACGTCGTATCCGGAGGGGGATATACGGGGATTGAGATAGCAATAAGCATCAAGGAGTACCTGTCCAGGAGAGCGAAGGCGAAAAGGGTAATTATCGTAGAACGGCAGCCGAACATACTCGGCATGCTGCCTGAGTGGATGAAGTCTTACGCGTTAAGCAACCTGCAGAAGCTCGGCATAGAAGTCCTGTGTAATAATACGGTAGAGAAGATAGAAGGCCGCAGGGTCTTTCTGTCAGGAAAAGAAACTTTTGAGAACGCACTTCTTATCTGGTGCGCGGGGGTAAGGACCGCGGATTTTGTGCAGGCGCAAGAGGCACGGAAAAACCCCCAGGGCCGGTTGATCGTGGATGGATATTTACGGCTCGATGAATTTTGTTTTGTAGCCGGAGACGCCGCATGTGTCGCTAGCGGACAAGGGTTCTTAAGGATGGCGGTGCAGTTCGCGATAACCGAGGGACGGGTGGCCGCGGAAAATATAAAGAACCTGGTGTATAAAAGGCCGCTTAAGAAATACAGGCCGCTGGACCTCGGGTTGATTATCCCTATGGCAAACAACCGTTCGTGCGGAAAGGTGATGGGCATTAAGATGAGAGGTTTTCCGCCTACCCTGTTCCATTTTTTGATGTGCATCTACCGTTCTTACGGATTGAAAAACAAATTCGGGGTAATAAAAGACTTACTGGTTAACAAGGAGGTGTAGCATGAAGGGATGGGGAAGTTTGCCTTTGAGGCTGGGTTTGGGAATAATGTTCGCCGCCCATGGCTTGCAGCAGGCTTTCGGAATGCTGGGAGGCCCCGGCCTGCAGGGATTCGCGAAAATGCTTTCGAATATGGGATTCGGCCCTTCGGTATTTTGGGCGGGGCTGGCGGCTTACTCGGAGTTGATAGGGGGGCTGTGCCTGATATTAGGCATATTTACCAGGCTGGCTACGATCCCGTTACTAATATTCATGCTGGTGGCTGTGATCAAAGTGCATCTGGCCAAAGGTTTCTTTCTTTCCGCGGGCGGCTATGAGTATAATTTTATCATAGTCTGCGGATTAATATCGTTATTGATAACGGGGCCGGGTAAATTCAGCTTAACGAAGAAATTTTAATAACACGCGGCGGGTTATAATTAATGGAGGGAAAATGGATTGGAAGATTTTTTTTGCCACGTTCGGCGCGGTGTTCCTCGCGGAATTAGCCGATAAAACGCAGATGGTGGGGCTCGGTATGGCGGCTAAGTCGGGCAAGCCCGTTTCAGTCTGGCTTGGTTCGGTCTGCGGATATATGCTTGTTACTTTGATTACGGTGCTGGTCGGCGTAGCATTGTCGAGGTTCCTGAAACCGGAGATCATCAGATACTCGGGCGCTTGCCTTTTCATCATTATCGGCGTCCTGATGTTACTGAAAATCATTTAGGACATATGATGAAAGATAACCCGAACAGCGATTTATTAAATACCATTTCCGGCAGCAAATGGGAAAAAATCGGCACGCGCAGGAGGGCCGGAGCGGTGGTGCCTCTTTTTAGCGTGTTTTCAAAAAACAGCTCAGGGATAGGCGATTTCGCGGATTTGAAACTCATCGTGGACTGGGCCCATGACACAGGCAATTCCATAATCCAGCTTTTGCCTATGAATGAGGTCGGGCCTGTATTCTGCCCGTATGATTCCATAAGTTCTTTCGCCCTCGAGCCCGCTTACGCGAGTTTTAGCCTTATTTCCCAGGCCGCGAAGGAAGAATTCAAATCAGAGATAGAAAAAATAGCCGAGCGGTTCCCCGCGGGCAGCCCGCATGTGGATTACCGGGTAAAGCAGGAGAAATTAAGGCTGCTCAGGGATATTTTCATAAAAGATACGCGGGGTTCCCGGAAAGAATTCCTGGAATTCAAAAAAGATTGCGCTTACTGGCTTAAAGATCTTACGCTATTCAAGGCCCTTAAAGACCATCACCACGGCGGCCCCTGGTATGATTGGGAAGAGGCTTATAAAAACCGTGATAAGCAGGCGCTGGATAAATTCGCCGAAGACCATGAAAAAGAAATAGAATTTCAAGGCTGGCTCCAGTGGCAGCTTTATAAACAATTCCGGGAAGTAAAAAAATACGCCCAAGCAAAGGGGGTTTTGCTGAAAGGCGACCTGCCGATCCTGGCTTCTTTTGACAGCGCGGATGTCTGGTCTCACCCGGAATATTTCAAACTCGGGTTTGCCGCAGGCGCCCCTGCGGACATGTACTGCGAAAAAGGCCAGAGATGGGGCACACCCACTTATAATTGGGACAGGATAGCCGCCGAAGGTTACGCGTACCTGAAAGAAAAACTGAAGTTCGCCGAAAATTTTTATGATATCCTGAGGATAGACCATGTGGTGGGCTTATTCCGTATCTGGAGTATCCCGGTCAACGAGCCGATGGAAAATAAAGGTTTTAACGGTTTCTTTGATCCCGCGGAAGAAAACAGGTGGGGCGAGCATGGCAGGACGATCCTTAAGGTAATGCTGGAAAGTACAGCCATGCTTTTGTGCGCTGAAGACCTGGGGGTAATCCCGATGGTCTGCACCGAGACGTTAAAAGAGTTCGGAATTCCTGGTAATGAGGTCATGCGCTGGGTAAAGGATTGGCAGATAAGCCATGATTTCCTGGAGCCTAAGGATTACCGCGCCGTTTCTGTCGCTATGTTGTCCACCCATGACACCACGAATTGGGCCGCCTGGTGGGAAAATGAGGCGGGTACCATTGATGAAGCCTTGTTTGTCCGCAAGTGCAGGGAACGGGGCATAGATTATAATCACGTAAAGGATAAATTATTCGATTTAACTTCCAGCCGCCACGCAAGGCTTCGCTGGCTGGACAGTATTTCTTCTTCCGATATCCTGGCCTGCATTTTGGGCAGGAGAAAGGAAGAGGTCATGGATTTTATAGATATGTATGAGAATTCCTACCTGGAAAAAGAAAAGCTTTGGAAACACCTGGGGTTAGCCGGCGGCATGAGGGAAAAATGCGACCAGGAGATCATTACCGCCGCCTTGAAAATGACGCTTGATTCCCGCGCCGTCTTTTGTATCCAGCTTTTGACAGATTGGCTTGGGGCGGACCGGATTTTAAAGGGGGATCCTTACCAATACAGGATAAACACCCCCGGGACGGTAGACGCGAATAACTGGTCGGTGGTTACCCCTATACCGCTTGAAGACCTCTCCAAACACAAGGTTTGCCGGAAGATCAAAAAACTGATAACTGATTCGGAAAGAGGATAGATGAGGCGCCTTCGGTCCAGGCCCAAAGCAGTGATATTTGACATGGATGGAGTGATCGTGGACTCCATGCCGTATCACTTTATCGCCTGGTATGAGGCTTTAAGGCCTTTTGGCGTGCGTGTAAGCTGTTTTGACGTTTATTCCAGGGAAGGAGAGCGCTGGGAGAAGACGCTGACGGAATTATTGAAAAAGGCTGGAATAACCCCGGGCAGGAAGTTATTAAGAAAGATCTTTCTCAGGCGCCAGCGGATATTTAAAAGTTATTATAAACGCTTTTTGTTCAATGGCGCAAAAGAGACCCTGATCTTCTTAAAGAGGAAAGGTTTTTTGCTTGGTTTGGTAACAGGAACTCCGGCTAAGGAGGTTATAAGTATCCTGCCTAAAGAAATCAGGCTTTTATTTGATTCTATTATAGCCGGAGACAGCGTAAAAAACGGAAAACCCCACCCGGAACCTTATTTTAAAGCAGCCGCGTCCTTAAACGTTAAGCCTTCTCAATGCGCAGTCATAGAGAACGCGCCTTACGGCATTAAGTCTGCTTCAAAGGCCGGTATGTTTTGCATAGGCCTTACTACAAGCCTTCCAAAGGAATATCTTAAAGGGGCGGATATAGTTGCGGAAAGCCTTTTAGGGATCAAAACAATAGTAGATAAACCCGCCTTTAAAAAGTAATTTTAATTGACATAACCCGATAACTATGATAAAGTTATAGCCAAGATAAACAGCTGCGTCAACGGTTTGTCGCGGCTATTGTTAAGACCTGTCAGCGGTTCTTCTGACAGGGCTTTTTTAAGGGAGGTGGCGAATGAGCAATTGGCAGG
>JAQULD010000075.1 GCA_028719045.1 Candidatus Omnitrophota bacterium
CGGGGTATAACTCATTTTGATAAAGTTTCCAGGTATTTGCTGTAGGCTGCGGCAGCCATTAAATTATCTTTTTCCTTTAAATCCTGTATTTCTACGACCGCGATCCAACCTTCTTTATACGGTGATTGGTTCAGGAATTCAGGGGACTTGGAAAGCGCTTCGTTCACTTTCACGATCTTGCCCGAAAAAGGAGCGTAGACATCGGAAGCGGCCTTAACAGACTCTACCGTCGACAGGTATTTCGACTGCTCCGCCTTATTCCCTATTTTAGGCAATTCCACGAAAGTGATATCGCCGAGTGAATGCTGGGCGTAATCGGTGATTCCCACGGTAGCGAGGTTTCCCTCAATCTTTGCCCATTCATGCTCTTTTGTGTAAAGTAATCCTTCAGGTACGTTCATTATTTTCCTCCGATATTCTTAACAGTGCCTTTTTTATAAAAAGGCTTTCCTGTGACAGTGGCATTTATTTCTATGTCCTGCTGTCTAATCATGATCTTCGAACCGATCTTGCCGCAGCCGTTCTCAACATAGCCTATCCCTATCCCAAAAGACAGGCTCGGAGAAAACGAACCGCTGGTTACAAATCCGACCTCTCTGCCTTCAGAAAATATTTTATAGTTATGGCGGGGATTCCTGCGTGAATCAGTGATGAAATATATGAGCTTTTTACCAAGAGCGTTGTTTTTCTTCTCAAGTAACGCGCTCCGGCCGATAAAATCCTTGTTAAAATCCACGAATTTCTCTAAACCGGCTTCAAGCGGTGTCGTATCTTCCGTCACGTCCTGGCCGTACAGGGAGTAACCCATTTCAAGGCGCAAGGTGTCGCGCGCGCCCAGGCCCGCTGGTTTTAACCGCTTGTCTTTAAGCAAAAGGTTCCAGAGATCAGCGATCTTATCGCTGCTTAAATACAATTCATAGCCTAATTCCCCGGTGTAACCCGTGCGGCTGATGATATTCTCCTCCCCCAGCATCATAAAACTGCCGAACGTGTAGTATTTGAGGCCGGATATCTTCGGGCCGATGAATTGCCGCATTATCTCCAGGGAAAGGGGCCCCTGCAAATCAAGTTTTCCTAATTTCGCCGAAACGTTTTCTAATTTAGTACCCGGGGAAAGGTTTCTTTTAAGGTTCGCCTCGTCCGTATCGATCCTGGCCGCGTTTACAACCAGCATCCACTTGTCCGGCTTTGTCCTGTATACGATAAGGTCGTCTATTACCCCGCCTTTATCGTTAAGCATAGAACCGTAGCGGCAGCTGCCGGCCTGGATCTTGTCCAAATTTATGGTGACTATCCTGTTCAGATTGGTTTTTTCCGGGTCGCCGTATACGAAAAACTCACCCATGTGGCAAATGTCAAAAAGCGAGGCGGATTGCCTGGTCCAGGTATGCTCGGCGATTATGCCTGTATATTGGATCGGCATGAGCCAGCCGCCAAAAGGCCCCATCTGCGCGCCCAACTTCTTATGTTCGGCTGCTAAAGGAGTTAATTTTAAATCCATGGTTTAAAAATGAATTGAAGCGGCAAGTAAACAGAAAACGGGGAATAAACAAAAAAAGTCCCTTAATTATCCCTGGCCGCGAGTACAAAAACCATTCAGGGGTTTGCTTAAAAGTAAGCCCAAATTAATAAATGATATTATAATTACAAATTTAAATTTAGTCAACTAAGAAGAATAAATTTTACGTTTTAAAGCGGAGGATTAGATCTTGAAAAGTTTATAAAGCTCTTTGCGGGCGGGGCAATTGCATACGCCGGTCTTTCCGAACGGCACATGATATTCACAATCGCGTTTCTTTATTTTATCTACGAAGAGGATGCTGTCATTCAACAGAAATTCCACTTCACACAGGACTTCTTTTGGGCTGGCAAGGCAAAAGTGCCTGCTTTTGCACTTTTCCGCCTTCTCTTTTATTTCTTTAGGTAATTCGTACATGCCTATATCTTAAAATAGCGTTTGCGCACTTCGCAAGGGAAATTGTTTTTCATGAAACAGTTCAGGCATTTACGCGCTATGGCGGAAGCGCTTTCGTCATGCTCTTCGGCCAGTTGTTCGAATTTATCTTTTAGATCTGAATTAACCCGGATACATATGATTGAATTACGCTTATTGTTGTTGTTGTTGTTTTCCGGCATTGTATTCACCTTTCTTACGCATAATTTATATATCAAAGCTGTGAGTTTAGTCTATTAATCTTTCTTTGCATTGTCAATGTATACAATGTTTAACAGGCAACCGGCAAAGGCCGATCAGCAGTTATCAAATAGCGGATACTACCAAGAATACTACTCTCTTGTGTATACTATAATACCTTTCTTCTTGCCTAGTCAAGTAAATTAATTCCTTGCCCTTAAAACCAATTCATATTATTATTGGATAGATAACCAATTTAACAAAAGGGATAAAAATGCTTAAAAGATATCAGGTATTATTGGAAGACTGGCAGGAAGAATATGTGAAACGTATCGCGCAGAAATATGACTTGAGCTTTTCAGAAGTCATACGGGGGCTTATCTGTTTAGAGGCTATGCTTATGGTGCAGCAGCATTACCCGGAATATAAGGCTAAACTTACGGGAAAAGACGTTAAAAATACCATGGATAAATTCTCAAAAAGCGACCGGGAACGGTTCCACCGTTTCATGTCTGAAGCGTTCTTTGAGGCGCGCAAGGCTATTGAATTCAGGATGATGAAAGAAAAAGAAGAAGAAACAAAAAAAGAAACCACCTAAAAAACCTTCCAATTATTTAGGTATAGTAAAGATAAACTCGCTGCCCTTATCCTTGCCTTCGCTTTCCACCCAGATCTTTCCTCCATGCGCCTCTACCGCGAGTTTGCATAAAGTAAGCCCCAGCCCCCTGCCCTTTTTCAAGTTCGCCTGTTTTACCTCCACCTGGGAGAATTTCTCGAATATTCTTTCTTTGTATTCTTTGGGAATGCCGCTCCCGGTATCCTTTACCCAGACCCTCAAGCCATCCGGGTCCTGCCTGCAGAAAACGTTGATCTTGCCGCCGGCGGGAGTGAATTTTATGGAATTTATTATCAGGTTGGTTATTGTCCTGAGGATCAGGGTTTTATCAGCTTTGAAATAAAGAGGGTTATTGTCCTTGACTCCCGCGAGTTCTACGCCGGCCTCTTTAGCCACAGAATCCATGGCTCCCACGGCTTCGGAAATAAGCGCGTTAATATCCAGGTTTTCCTTGTTTAAAGTCAGTTTATTTTCTTCCATCCTGTTTATGTCCATAAAATCGGTAACCAGCTTGATGATATCGTTGGTGCATTCGCTGGCGACATTTAGATATCTTTTCACCTCTTCGGGAAGCTTGTCCACCTCAAAGAACGCCAGGTCCAGGTTGCCCCTTATACCAGCTAAAAAATTGTTGATATCGTGGGAGATCATCGCGGAAAGGTCGTCTTTTAATTTCTGCAGGTCCTTTAACTTTGTGTAACTTTGTTCCAACTGGTCGTGCAGGGATTTTATCCTTAAGAGCGACCTGACCCTGGCCAGCAGTTCCATCTTATTGATCGGCTTGGACAAAAAGTCGTCCGCCCCCAGTTCAAGAGAAACTATCCTGTCTTCTTTTTCCTTAAGTACTGTGACCATGACTACAGGCAGTACCTTAGTGCGCTCATTGCTCTTTATGGCTTTACAGACCTGGAAACCGTCCATTCCCGGCAACATCACATCAAGCAGGACCAGATCTATTCTTTTATCATTAATTATCGAGAGCGCCTCTTCCCCGTTTGAGGCGGAAAGAGTCTCATACCCCAAGGGCAAAAGTAATGACTGGAGCAGCTCCCTGTTCTGCGGCTCGTCATCTACGATCAAGATTGCCTGTTTATCGCTCATTGCTGCTCCTTCCCGGATGCACCGATATATTTTTCAACTAATTTAGGCAATTGCCTCGTGTCTATAGGTTTCGTGATGTAACCGTCAGCTCCCAGCTGCATGATCTTCTCGTTGTCGCCTTTCATGGCAAAACTGGTAACCGCGATGATTTTCAAATCTTTAAGCGCCGGATCATTTCTACACTCTTTCACAAAGTCGAAACCGTCTAAAATCGGCATCTGCAGGTCCAATAGGACCAGGGCAGGCTTATTTTCCCTGCTCATTTTTAACCCCCGCTCCCCGTTTTCGGCTTCCATAATCTCATATCCGTAGTATTTCAGGATATCGGACATCAATAAACGGTTCTTTTCATTGTCCTCCACTATAAGTATTTTTTTAGGCATTTTCACTCCCTTTCGGCGCTCGCTTCTCTTTATAATTAAAAAACCGGCAATGTGAATTTAAAAGTGCTTCCTTTCCCAAATTCGCTTTCGGCCCAGATCTTTCCCCCATAGCTTTCCACCAGTTTCCTGGTCAAGGCCAGGCCTACTCCGGCGCCTTCATATCTCTTGGTATAAGGCTGTTCTATTTGTTCGAAATCTATGAAAAGCCGCTGGATATCCTCCGGTTTTATTCCTATACCTGAATCTTCCACTGAAACACTTATGGAATCCGGGCCGTATTTCTCCGCCCTCACTTTGACGCTTCCCCCGTCTTTGGTGAATTTAAAAGCATTGCTTAAAAGGTTATACATTATATGGCGCAGTTTACTCTGGTCGAGTTCTATCTCTACATCAGCGCCATTGCCAAGCGCCAGCGCCAATTCTATATTATGCCTTAACGCTTTTTCTTTGAATAACACAACCGACGATTCGAGGACATTCTTTAAAGATAGCCTCTCCAGTTCAAGGGGAGCATCCAGCAGTTCGACCTTGGCCAGGTCCAGGATATTATCTATGAGATCCAAAAGCCGCTTTCCGCTGGTGTAAATATTCTTCAAATAGTCCTTTTGTTTTTCATTCAATTTCCCGTAATATTCGTCCTCTAACACTTCCGTAAATCCCAGTATGGAATTAAGCGGGGTGATCAATTCATGGGACATATTGGCGAGGAATTGAGACTTTGCCTTCAAGGCGTTCTCCGCCAGCGACTTAGCGTCTTTGAGCTCTTTTGTCCTTTCCTGCACTTTGCTTTCCAGGTTTTCCGAATATTCCAGGATCTGCTCTTCCAGCTTCTTCCTCTCGGTAAAGTCCCTTGAGACATGCACAAACTGGCTTAAGTTTCCTTCTTTATCGCGCACAGGATAAGCGCTGACTTCATAGAATACTGTCCCGTGCGGGCTTTGATGGGTATGAAGCAAAGTCATGGGCTTTCCACTATCCAGTATGTTCTGTATCGGACAGGGATCATCCGGTGACTGGCACGGCAGGTCCCGGTTATGGGTAAGTTTATAGCAATACTTGCCCTTTACATCTTCCAGTTTTTCCCCTATTTGTTCCAAAAAAGTGTTATTCGCCCAAAGTATCTTATAATCTTTGGTAAGCAGCAGTATCTCTTCGGTGATCCCGTGAGTAATACTTTCCAGCATTGATTTTGTTTCTTCCAGGACACTCTTCTCCCTGGCGATGCGCTCGCTTAAAACCGCGACAACAATGCCTACAACTATGAACATAAGCCCGCGGATATAATCATCGGAAGTCTTGTTTTGCGAAAAGAACACGTTACTTAAAACAAGGAACAAAGCCAGGAAAAAAGCCACGGCCAGGCCTTTTCTTTTCCACCAAAGCGCGGCTAAGATTATGGGTATATAAAACAGATGCGTAAAGACAATATGCGTGCCCCTTAACACATGGAAATAATATAACAAAACGCACGCAATTGCTATAAACAGGGTTATAGGGCCCCATACATTCCGGTTAACGAGCTTATTCTTTAAAACTGTTTTCTCCGCCATATTCTGTTTACCTCAATGGTAAAGTAAAAATAAAATTGGAACCTTTTCCGAAAACGCTCTCTACCCGGATCATTCCCCCATGCAGCTCAACCAGCCTTTTGGTTAAAGCCAGCCCCAAACCCGTGCCTTCCATGGTTTTGGTGTCCCGGGATTTGATCTGGGAAAAGTTCTGGAAAAGCAAATGCATATCTTCCTGTTTTATACCCTTACCTGTGTCCAGCACAGAGATTGTCACATGCCATTTGTCCGTACCGGGGCGTTCGGCTCTCAAAACTACGCGCCCTGCGTCCGGAGTGAATTTTAAAGCGTTGCTTAAAAGATTATACAATATCTGCCTGAGTTTTTTGGGATCAGCCATGATCTCGATGTCCGCTTCCCGGCTTACTTCCAATTCCAGGCTGACATTGCGTTTGGCCGCGCTTTCCTTAAACATTAACAAAGCCGGTTCCAAGATATCGCTATTAAGCCTTACATTTTCCAGCTCAAGCTCCAATTTACCGGCTTCTATCTTCGATAAATCGAGTATGTCGTTGATCAAACTCAACAGGTGGCGCCCGCTGCTGTTGATATTATCTACGTACTGGCGCTGTTTATCATTGATCTTGCCAAAGAACTCATCCTGAAGCAATTCGCTAAAGCCTAAGATCGAGTTTAGCGGGGTCCTTAGCTCATGCGACATACTGGAAAGAAATTCCGATTTCAGGCGGCTGGCGGATTCAGCGCTTTCTTTGGCTTTTTGCAGTTCAGCTTCCGCTTTTTTCCGCTCGTTTATGTCGCGCAGGTATATTTCAAGGCGCTTCTCCCTGGGATAAACATGCGCCTCGAACCACCTTTCCGCTATCGAAGAATTAGCTTCGAAATGGAGCGGCTCTTTTTCCAAAAAAGCTTTCTTAAATTGTTTAAAGAATTCGGAATCTTTCGCTTCCGGATATTCTTCAAAGTAAACCTTGCCGTTCAATTCCATCGATGTCCGTTTAAACATTACCCTTTCAGCTACGGGATTTACCTCAACGAAACGCCATCGCTCATCCAGCGAAAAATAGGCATCGGTTATGCTGGAAAGCGTCGCCTGCAGCCTTTCGCTTGTTTCCAATAACTTATGTTCCGCTTCCAGGAGTTCGGTGATATCGCGGACCGCGGCGAATATCCCTATTATTTTGCCGTTCTTATCCCTGAACAAACTGGCGTTGCACAAGACCTCGGTCGTGCTTCCGGAAGCATGGCGGACGGTAAGAGGATAATCTCTTATCGCCCCGTCCTTTAACACTTTATTAAAACTCTCCAAAGCCTTTCTTTGGTCTATAAAATAGATTGAAAAGTCGCTTCCGATAAGTTTTTCCCGGGGCACCCCTACTATAAGTTCCGTCGCTTTATTTACATCCGTGAACCTGCCTTCCGGACTTACTGTAACCAAAGGATCGATGCTGATCTCGAATAGATTACGGATATAGCTGGCAGCCGCGCGCTGCAGTTCTTCGGCCTGCCGGCGCCTGTCCACCTCATGATCGAGTATCCAGAAAACCAGGAACAAAATGATAAAACTGATAAAACCCACGATCAAAATGGTCAGGATTATCCTCTGGGTGCCTTCGTGTTTGGTCGCAGAATACTGCTGCAGGAAATCATGCTCCTCCGCGTCCAGCTGTATGATCAAATTTTGGATATAGTCAAGGGCGTCCTTTCCTTTTTCAGGCAGCACAAATCCCTTTTCAGTATGCGCGGCGTTTTTTTTCATCTCGTCGATGGAACTTTTCAACTGCAGCACCAGATTAGAGATCGTTTTCGTGATAGTATCTATCCTCTCATGTTCTTTGGTATCAGCAATGTCCACCTTATTTAGCCCCGCGATTAATTGTTCTATCGAATCGATCGCTTTGTAGTAAAGGTCCAGCAGGTCTTTCTTCTGGGTCACGACATAATTGCGCAGCTCTGAATTTGCCGTGTTTATCTCTGACAACAATCCATCGACATTCTGCAGGACTTGGTAAGTGCTGGTTTCCAGCCTGTCGGAATCGAGTAAAGTGGATATACTCCTGGTGCTGACCATGATCACTCCGATCTGGATCATCAGGCCTACGCAAAATAATATGGTCACATTCACTTTTTTAGAAAACCATTTGCTGAAATTATCGGCTAATCCCGCGACCAGCGCGCTAAAACCAAGAGCGGTCCAGACGGTCGACGAATAAAAAGACATCCTGGCGAAATTCCACCAGCCATACCCCATTTCTATGCCGGTAAGATAACCGATACAGGCGATATTGGCCACTACAGTGATCACGCCTCCCAAAACGATCAAAACCGGAGAGTAAAACC
>JAQULD010000076.1 GCA_028719045.1 Candidatus Omnitrophota bacterium
CTTTTTTAGCGGACCTGCCGAGCGTGATCACGGGAAGATGGCTGCACAAAACCACCGCTTGCCTGATACGGCCCGCCTTTACCTTCTCGAAAATATCTTTTTGGGACAAAAGCGCGCCGCGGTAATCGACGAGCCCCAGATCAAACACTTCACACCGCATAATATTATTTTAAGGCTTCGCTTATGGCTTCTGAAATGCTGGGATGCGGGAATATTGCATTTTTAAGCTGCGCAACAGTCTGCTTATTTCTTATCGCCAGGCTGAAAACCCCGATCAGTTCCACCGCCCTTGGGCCGATGATCTGGGCTCCGAGCAGCGCCCCTGTTTTATCGTGAGAAACTATTTTAATAAAGCCCTGCGTCTCATCGAGAATCCTGGCCATGCCCAAGCCCAGGAAATCGAATTTATTCACCTTGGCCGGCAAGCCTTTGGCTTTCGCCGCCTCTTCTGTAAGCCCGACGCTGGCGATCTCCGGATCGGTAAATATGCCTCCCGGCACGTTGTCACTATCAATCTTTACCGGATTATCAGGATCCGCTATATTTTCCGCGGCAACATTCCCTTGGTATGCGGCAAAATGGGCGAGCATTATCTTTCCCGTACAGTCTCCGGCGGCATAAATGCCGGGGATATTGGTCCTTAAAAATTCATCGACCTCGACTTTCCCTTTTTCCAGTTTTATCCCGAGCTTTTCCAGGCCTAACCCTGAAGTATCCGGCCTTCTGCCGACACACACCAGCACTAACTCGTAGGCTCCGGTTTCTTCGGCTTTTACGCTGGTATTGAGGTTGACCTTTATGGACTTCCTGGTAAAAATATTAAATAATTTCCCGGCGATCTCTTTATCCTCTCCCGGTAAAAGCTGCGGCATAAGCTCTACGACCGCGACGTTCGACCCTAAATCCGAAAAGAGGCTGGCGAATTCACAGCCTATGACGCCTCCGCCTACGATCAAAAGCGAAGACGGTATATTTTTTATATTTATCAGCTCGTCGCTCGAAATGATCCTGGCCCCGTCGAATTTAAAGCTGGCGAGCTCCGCGGGCCTTGAACCGCAGGCTATCAGTATGGCTTTGGTTTCAATCGTCTCATTGCCTACCTTGATCGCCTTATTAGAAATAATCTCAGCCTGGCCTTTTATAAAATCAATGCCTTTGAGCATGAATTCCATCCCGCGGCTAAGCTGCTCGACCACCTTCTCTTTTCTTTGCTGCACCGCGGTAAAGTTCAAGCCCGCCTGGCCTTTTAGTTCAACGCCGAAATTGCCGGCTTTCTTCAGGGAAACATAGATCTTCGCGGAATGGATCAACGCCTTGGTAGGGATGCATCCGCGGTTAAGGCAGGTGCCGCCGACAAGCGACTTTTCAATAATACAAACCTTGAGCCCCTTTGCCTTGGCAGTAAGGGCGGCGTTAGAACCCGCCCAGCCTGAACCGATTATCGCCAGATCATACATGCCGGTTTTATTTTTAAAGGATAACGGTTAATAATTCATTCAAACTACGGATGGAATCAGCTGATTTAAGGAAAGCGCTTTTCTCTTCGCCGTTTAGGTCCAGTTCCACGATCTTCTCAATTCCGTCCTTGCCGATACAACAGGGCACGCCGATACAGATATCTTTCAGGCCGTATTCCCCCTCTAGTAAGGCGGACACGCCCAGTTCCGCCTTTTCGTCCTTTACTATCGCCCTGACTATCCGGGTAATGGCGACTGAAGGCGCGAAAAACGCGCTTCCGGTGCCAAGCAATGACACTATTTCTTTTCCGCGGTCTTTGGTCCTCGCGGATAATTCTTCTATCGCCTTTACGTCCTGATCCTGGCTTAAAGGCCTGCCGTTCACGTATGTAAACCTGGCGAGCGGCAGCATCGCCTCGCCGTGGCTGCCGATGACCTGCGCCTTGACATCGGTATTTTTTACTTTTAATCTTTTGCTGATCAGATTATTAAACCTGGCCGCGTCAAGGCTTACTCCCATGCCGAAAACCCTGCGCCTGTCAAAGCCGGTTACCTGTAAGGCAAAATACGCCATCGCGTCCAAAGGATTAGTGACCACGATCACTATCGAATCAGGCGCCAGGATTTTTACCTTAAGGCAGACTTCTTTTATTATCTGGGCGTTCTTATGCAAAAGGTCCTCGCGGGTCATGCCCGGCTTTCTGGGAAGCCCCGCGGTAATCACCACGATGCCGGAATCCTTGATATTATCGATATTGTCAAAGCCTTCTATCTTATAGGAGGAGCCTGATACGGAACGGGCGTCTTCCAAGTCAAAGGCCTTGCCCTGCGCGACGCCTTTTACGATGTCGATTAAGGCTACGTCCCCTAAGTGTTCTTCGGCGATATGCATGGCTGATAGCGCGCCGACATTTCCCGCTCCGATAACTGAAATCTTCATTTTAAGGTCCTATTTTAATTCCGCGATAATAGCGTCCGCCATTTCCTGGGTCCCTACGGAAGTGGGGTCATTTGGATGGGGTTTCAGGTCATATGTAACGTATTTTGAGTCGCGGATAACTTTTTTTACGGCATTTTCCAGCCTCTGTGCGGCGTTATCTTCATTCAAGTGCCTCAGCAAAAGGACCCCGGAAAGGATCATCGCCGTAGGGTTGACTTTATTAAGCCCGGCGTATTTTGGAGCGGAACCATGCACGGCCTCAAACACCGCCAGCCCCCCTCCGATATTGGCCCCCGGGGCAACTCCCAGCCCGCCGACCAATCCCGCGCACAAATCAGACAGGATGTCCCCGTAAAGATTGGGCAGGACCAAAACATCGTAATTCTGCGGCTTCTGGACCAGCTGCATGGACATATTATCCACGATAGCCTCTTCAAAAATTATTTTGTCTTTGAATTCTTCCGCGACCAGGCGCGCGGTCTTTAAAAAAAGCCCGTCGGTAAATTTCATGATATTCGCCTTATGCACGGCCGTCACTTTTTTGCGGTTAAGTTTTAAGGCGTACTCAAAGGCGAAACGCACTATCCTCTCTGAGGCAGAGATGGAAATGGGTTTGATCGAGATGCCTGAATCAGGGCGGATCTTTTTGACACTGTACTTGTGTATATATTCTATAAGCCCTTTTGTCTCAGGACGCCCTTCCTCGAATTCGATCCCGGAATACAGGTCTTCGCTGTTTTCCCTGACGATTATAAGGTCTATGTTCTTATAGTAAGACTTTATCCCTTCATAGTATTTCGCCGGCCTAACGCAGGCGTAAAGGTCCAGTTCCTGCCTGATCGCCACATTTACCGAGCGAAAACCGCCGCCGATAGGGGTAGTGATCGGGCCTTTCAGCGCCACTTTATTTTTCCTTACGGAATCAAGCGTTTCTTTAGGAAGGAGCGAATTGAATTTCGACAGCGCGTCCTGCCCGGCAAAAGCCACTTCCCAATCTATATCCACTCCTGTCGCGTCAACGCACCTTCTTGCCGCGCGGCTTACTTCCGGGCCGATGCCGTCCCCCGGTATCAGGGTAACTTTATACGCCATTATTATTTCTCCACTTCAGGCAATTTGCCGTGTTTTTTATAATAATTGATGACCCCGCCTTCGGACAAAAGCGCCTGCATGAATTTAGGCAAAGGCTTACAGCTCAAAGTAATATTCCTGGTCAGGTTCTTTACTATACCGGCGTCGAGGTCTATGTCAATTAAGTCGTTCTCTGAGATCTTATCGGTATCGGTTTCCAGCAAAAGCAGGCCGACATTAAAACCGTTGCGGTAGAAAATGCGCGCGAAGCTTTTTGCCAGCACCGCTTTTATTCCGGCCTCCCTTATTACCAGCGGCGCCTGTTCCCGGGAAGAGCCCATTCCGAAATTCTGGCCCGCCACGATCATGGATTCGCCCGGGATTATTTTTTTCGGAAAATCCGGGTCGATGTCCTCCATGATGTGCTTGGCTAATTCCTTCATATCGGTAATGGCGAATTTGTACCGCCCGGAAATGATAAAATCCGTATTGATGCTATCGCCTAATTTTATGCTCTTTCCCTGTATTCTCATATGTTTATCGCCCTGTTATAACTGCCTGAATTCCTCGGTGTTCTTGACCTTTGACATCGCGACGTCAAGGGAGATCATGCCTTTCTGATAAAGTTCTTTTAACGATTTGTCCATCGTCTTCATCCCGTATTGGCTGCCTGTCTGCATGAGGGTGGGTATCTGCTCGATTTCCTGCTCGCGGATAAGATTACGGATGCCGGGAGTGCCTACCATGATCTCCGTGGACAGTATACGGCCCTTTCCTGAGGCCCTCGGAAGCAGCAACTGCGAAAGTACGCCCTGAAGGCAGTTGGCGAGCTGCAGCCTTACCTGCTGCTGCTGGTGGGGAGGAAACACGTCTATGATCCTTTCCACGGTCTGGGGCGCGTCCGGAGTATGCAGCGTTGCCAGGACAAGATGGCCCGTTTCTGCCGCGGTCAAAGTCGTGGAGATGGTCTCCAGGTCGCGCATTTCCCCGACGATAATGACGTTCGGGTCCTGCCTTAGCGCGTGCCTCAAGGCTTCGGCGAAAGAATGCGTATCCGCGTAAACCTCTCTTTGTTTTAATATGGCTTTCTTATTGGTATGTATGAACTCGATCGGGTCCTCGATGCTAAGCATGAGGCATTCCCTCTCGTTATTGATAAGGTCTATCATCGCCGCCAGTGTCGTGGTTTTTCCGACGCCGGTAGGCCCGGTAACAAGCACCAGGCCGTTCGGTTTTCTGGCAAGCTCCAGGGCTATCGGAGGAAGCCCCAGTTCTTCTATTGTCGGTATGGTCAGGGGGACGCGCCTGAACGCGCCTTCGATCGAACCTTTTTGCTGGTGGATGTTGACTCTAAACCTGTCCAAAGTAGGAAGCGCCAGGGACAAGTCCAGTTCCATGTCCTTCTCGAACATTTCTTTTTGCGGGTCGGTGAGGATACTGTAAATCATTTTCTTCAAGGTATCCCTGTTTAAAGCCGGAAATTCGGTCCGCATGAGTTTTCCGTCTATACGCAGTATAGGAGGTTCCTTCTCGGTAAGATGCAGGTCCGATGCTTTTTTCTCTATGCACAACAAGAGCAGTTCGCGTATTTCCATTTCGATACCTCCAAGTTATGTTACATATGTTACAAAAATTATTTCAAGTATTTCCTGGGATCAGCGATCCTTCCTTCGATCGCCGATGCCACGACGGTAGCGGGCGAGCCAAGGTATATGAAAGCGTTAGGATTACCCATCCTGCCCTTAAAATTCCTGTTTGCCGTGGAGATCACTGATTCTCCGTCCGCGGGGATGCCGTTATGCGTGCCTACGCACGGCCCGCAGCCCGGGGCGACCACCACAGCTCCGGCTTTAACAAATATTTCAATCAGGCCTGATTCAATAGCTTCAAGCAATATGGGCCTGGAAGCTGGCACGATTATGCACCTAACACCTTTAGCGACTTTTCTTTGTTTCAATATGGAAGCCGCTATTTTTAGGTCGGCGAGCCTTCCGTTTGTGCAGGTGCCTATGACCGCCTCGTTGATCTTCACGTTCTTTAATTTATTCGCAGCGCTTACGGTATCCACATTATGCGGTATAGAGACCTGGGGCGGGAGTTTGGAAATATCAAACTCTAACACCTTCGCGTAACGCGCGTCTTTATCCGGATAAACCGGTTCGATCTTTGCGCCTTTGCCCGCCCTTGCCTTTAGCCAGGAAGCGGTCTTGGCGTCGTAAGGCATGAAGCCGGCCTTAGCGCCCATTTCCACGACCATATTGCAGATGGTGAAACGCGCGTCCATATCCAGCTTGTCGATCACAGGGCCAAAAAACTCCACCGCCTTGTAAGTGGCCCCGTCCGCCCCGAGCGCGCCTATTATGTGCAGGATTATGTCTTTGGCGTAAATGCCTTTCGGGATCTTTCCCTTGACCACTATTTTGAAAGTCTCCGGGACTTTAAACCAGTTTGACCCCGTAGCAAGCGCTATGGATAGATCGGTTGAACCTACGCCCGTGGAAAACGCCCCTATCGCCCCATAGGTGCAAGTGTGCGAATCCGCCCCTAAAACCAGATACCCCGGCAGGACTTGTCCGGATTCAGGTATCACCTGATGGCAAACGCCGCACCCGATATCGTAAAGGGCGGAACCGTAATCCGATGCGAAAGCGCGCATTTTTTTATGCACTCTCGAAACACCCTCGCTTGGCGAAGGAGCGCTGTGGTCGATGACCATGCAGAATTTGGATTTTAATTTACTTACCCCCAGGTCCCTTATCCTGTCTATTATGATGGAGGAAGTGCCGTCCTGGCCGAAAGCGAAATCCACCTTGCAGATCGCCAGGTCACCCGCCGTAAGGTCCTTTCCGGCATGTTTACTTAATATTTTTTCCGCTATAGTTTTACCCATATGAGTTATATTTTATTCAACCAGCTTTCAATCCTGTCAAGGCCCTTTGCAAGCTGTTCCAAGCTTGTGGCAAAACTGATACGCACATAATCGTTTCTTCCGAAACTGTCTCCGGGAATGACCGCGACATTAGCTTCCTCAAGAAGCCTGGTGGCGAAAGCGATGGAATCAAGGCCGGTTGCCGATATTCCGCAAAACATATAAAACGCGCCTTTCGGCACGCAATAAGTTATCTTTTTTATTTTAGAAAGCCTGGCGGCTACGTAATCCCTTCTTTTAGCGAACTCGCTGCACATGGAAGAGATGAATGCTTCGTCCATCTTTAAAGCCGCTACCGCAGCTTTCTGGCTTATAGAAGACGGATTGGAAGTGGAATGGTCCTGTAACCTGGAAATAGCCTCGGTTATATCCCGGGGCGCCCCGAGGTAACCGATGCGCCAGCCGGTCATCGAACAGCTTTTTGACAAACCGTTTACAGTGACGGTCAAATCGTATATATCTTTGCCGAAGGAAGCGATAGAGGCGTGTTTCTCGTTATCAAAAATTATCTTTTCATATATCTCGTCGCTGATCACAAAGATGTTATTAGCGACGCAAATATCGGCGATTTCTTTTAACTCTTTAGCTGTGTATACGCATCCTGTCGGATTGGAAGGGCTGTTCAACATTAACAGCCTGGTTTTTTTAGTGATGTTCTTTTTAAGGCCGCTAGCGGTGACCTTGAAATTATTTCCCGCCTCGGTCTCTATGAAACAGGGAGTTGCCTCGCACAGTTTTACCATTTCCGGGTAGCTTACCCAGTAAGGGGATGGTATCAGCACCTCATCGCCTTTATTGACCAGGACAAAAACCGCGTTAAATATGCTGTGTTTGGCGCCGTTAGATACGACGATCTGTCCGGGCTCATAGTCCAGTGAATTATCTTTCTTGAACTTCGCGGAAATAAGTTTTTTAAGGTCAGGTATGCCTGTGGTAGGAGTATATTTGGTAAAGCCGGATTTTATAGCCTCTATTGCTTCGTTTTTTATCGCTTCAGGGGTGTCAAAATCAGGTTCGCCGGCGGCAAGGATAACAACGTCCTTACCTTCTGATCTCAATTTTTTGGCTTTAGAGGTGATGGCAAGGGTGGAGGAAGGGTTGATTTTGTTTAAACGCTTTGCAATTCTATTATCTATAGGCATTATTCGCTAATTCAGTTATGCCGGTTAGTTTCGTTGTTCCCGTTGTTTTCTTAACGAATTAAAATCCCTGCCTGCGTAAGCAGGCAGGGATTAAACGAATATTATAAAGAATCCCGCTCTTTTTTAAATATGTTCCTTAAGCCGCCTAAAAACTTTTTGGAAGGTTTTTTGGCGGTCGGTCTTTCCTGAACCCTGGCTTGAACCCCCGGTTTCTTTTCTTCAACAACGGGCTTTTCTTCTTTTCCCGCTTCCGGCTTTTCCGCCTGAGCTTTGGCTTCTTTCTTGGGCTTTTTGATCTCTTTCTTCTTTATCTGAGTCAACTCGAAAAGCGCCAGTTCCGCGTTGTCTCCGCGCCTGTTGCCTAACCTTACGATCCTGGTATATCCGCCGTTAATACCGTTGAAACGTTTAGCGATATCTTCGAAAAGGACACTTACCAGTTTGTGGTCGCCGAGTATTTTATAAGCCCGCCTCTTATCGCTTAAGGTATTTGATTTACCAAGCGATATAAGCTTTTCCGCCAAAGGCTGGACTACCTGGGCAGTTCTTACGGTAGTCCTG
>JAQULD010000077.1 GCA_028719045.1 Candidatus Omnitrophota bacterium
GAGGAGCTGTTCTCCCCGCTTTTAGTAGCCTTGCCTTTGCAATTAATCGCCTACCATATCGCGGTGAAGCGCGGTTGTAATGTCGACCAGCCGCGGAATCTGGCGAAATCAGTGACAGTTGAATAGATAAAAGCGGAAAATTTACCGCAAAGCTGGCACGAGTTACACTTTACGCTAACCGATATGCTTTACATCGTCGCCACCCCCATAGGCAATTTAAAAGACATAACTTTAAGGGCGGTAGAGGTTTTAAAACAAGCGGATTTGATCGCCTGCGAAGATACCAGGCACTCGAAAATCCTTCTGGACCACTACGGGATCAACGCCCCGACCACCAGCTATTTTCAGCATAACCGTTTTTCTAAAGGCGAATACCTCCTCGCCCTCCTTAAGGAGGGCAAGAATATCGCCCTGATTTCAGATGCCGGCATGCCGGGAATACTTGACCCCGGATATAACCTGATAAATTTAGCCATAAAACACAATATTGAAGTGACGGCGATCCCCGGGCCGAGCGCGGTGATAAACGCCCTGGTACTTTCCGGAAAGCCGGCGCACAAATTTGTATTCGAAGGGTTTCTGCCCAATAAGCCCGGGGCGCGCAAAAACCGGCTGAAAAAATTGGCGGGCCTGGAGTACACGATAATTTTTTATGAATCCTGCCACAGGATCCTAAAAACCCTGCAGGATATCCAGGAAATATTCGGAGAACGGGAAATCGTATGCGCGCGCGAGCTCACCAAGAAATTCGAAGAATTAAAACGCGGAAGCGCAAAACAGCTGTTAGAACATTTCAGCAGGGAAAAGGTGCGCGGAGAGATAGTGGTGATTATTTAGGGATCTAAAAGGGGGCGGCTTGACAGGGCTCATTCCGTATGCTAATATTGTTAAAGCCTTTAAGCCGGTTCTTGAGAAACCGGCAAGGGATAAAAATATGATAAAATTAAAAAGAGACCGCCACATGGACCCCGATAAATAAAATCGGGGTATTTTTTTATATGGCCGAAAAAGCGAGAATTTTGGATAAAGAAGCGCTCAGCCGCAGCATTATGCGCATTGCCCACGAGATCCTGGAAAAGAACAAAGGCGCTGAAGACCTTTGCCTGGTGGGAATAAGGAACCGCGGGGTGTATCTTGCGTACCGGCTGGCAGAATACATAAATGTAATTGAGAAAAAAAATATCCCGGTAGGCGCGTTGGATATCACTCTCTACCGCGATGACCTTTCCCTGAACCTGGCGCAGCCGGTGGTGCACAAGACGGAAATAGATTTCGATATTACCGGTAAATGCGTAGTGCTTGTGGATGATGTGCTTTATACCGGCAGGACCGTAAGGTCCGCCCTGGACGCATTGGTCGATCTCGGCAGGCCGAAATCAATACAGCTGGCTGTGCTTATCGACCGCGGCCACAGGGAGCTGCCGATAAGGCCGGATTACGTAGGCAAAAACATCCCTACCTCTTTGAATGAAACTGTAGAAGTGCGCCTGGCGGAGTCGGACGGGGTTGACGAGGTGGTAATAGTTGCGAAGGAGCAATAAAGAACATGAGTTTATGGAACAGAAAAGACCTCTTGGGGCTGGAAGACCTGAATAAGGAAGAAATAGAACAGGTCCTTTCCACCGCGGAGTCATTCAAGGAAGTCTCGTCCAGGGAAATCAAAAAAGTCCCGGCTTTACGCGGCAAGACCGTGGTCAATCTTTTCTATGAACCATCCACCAGGACGCGCGTTTCTTTTGAGGTGGCTGCCAAAAGGCTGTCCGCGGATGTGATCAATATCGCTACCGAGACCTCCAGCGTAAAGAAAGGCGAGACCCTTATTGACACGGGGGCCAATATTCAAGCCTTGAAAGCCGATATTATCGTAATACGCCATAATTATTCAGGAGCGGCGAAAATGCTGGCGCGTTACGTGGATATAAGCGTGATAAACGCCGGAGACGGCTGGCACGAACACCCCACGCAGGCGCTCCTGGACATTTTTACCTTAAAAGAAAAGTTAGGCAGTATCTCAGGTCTGAACGTCAGCATAATAGGGGATATCGCGCATTCCCGCGTCGCGCGTTCGAATATCTGGGGGTTGACGAAACTGGGAGCCAAAGTTACGGTGTGCGCGCCTAAGATGCTTATACCGGTAGCGATTGAAGAACTGGGCGTGCGTGTTACCTGTGATTTGGAAGAGGCCTTGAAAAATGCCGACGCCGTGAATGTGCTCAGGATGCAGTTTGAGCGGGATTCGGGTAGCGCCTTTCCCCTGCAGCTCGAATATTTTAAAAATTTCGGTATCACGAAAGACAGGCTGAAGAAAGCGAAAAAGAACATTATTGTCATGCATCCGGGCCCGCTTAACCGCGGGATCGAAATATCAAGCGAAGTGGCGGACGGGCCGAACTCGGTAATACTGGAGCAGGTTACCAACGGAATCGCCGTAAGAATGGCTGCGCTTTTTCTGGTAGCTCAGGCCAGGGATAGAACACTATGAAAATATTGATCACGGGGGGCAGGGTAATTGACCCTGCGCACAAAATAGACGGCAGGCGCGATATACTTGTGGAAAACACGAGGATATCCAGGGTAGGAAAGGATATAAAGGCCAAAACCGACAAGGTCATCGACGCGTCGGGAAAAATAGTTATACCCGGCCTCGTGGACATGCACGTGCATTTAAGGGAACCCGGCAGGGAGGATAAAGAGACTGTTGAAAGCGGGACAAAGGCGGCGCTAAAGGGCGGCATTACTTCTGTTTTGGCTATGCCTAACACTAATCCTGCCATCGATTCCGCAGAGAACCTGGGATTATTAAAAAAGATCATTAAGAATACCGCGCAGGCAAATGTGTTTATCGCGGGGGCGATCACAAAAGGGCGCCTGGGAAAAGAGCTTTCGGATATTGCAGGATTAAAAAAGCTTGGCATGATTGCGATTACGGATGACGGTTCTTCGGTGGACAATCAGGAATTGTTGAAAGAAGCGCTTGAAATCAGTAAACAACAGGGAATACTTGTAATCAGCCACTGTGAAGATAAATTATTATCCGCGTCTGGAGTGGTAAACCTCGGAGTGATCTCTACCAGGCTCGGCTTACGGGGAATTTCCCGGGAATCCGAATATAAGCGGGTTGAGCGGGACATTAAATTAGCCGGGCAAACCGGCGCGCGTTTACATATCGCGCATGTAAGTTTGGCTGAATCGGTGGACCTGGTCGCCCGGGCCAAGAAAAAAGGCTTAAAAGTCACCTGCGAGACCGCCCCGCATTATTTTTCTTTAAGCGAAGAAGCGGTGCTGGAGTATGACACAAACATGAAGATGAACCCGCCCTTAAGGACCAAAAAAGACGTCCGGTCGGTGAGGGAAGGATTAAAAAACGGGACAATAGATATTATTGCCTCCGACCACGCACCGCATACGGAGTACGAAAAAGAAATCGAGTTTGACCGCGCGGAATTCGGAGTGACCGGGCTGGAAACTGAATTAGCCGCCTCTGTTACGGAACTGATCAACCCCGGGATATTAACCTGGAAAGAGCTGGTGGAAAAATTATCCTTGAATCCCTCGGCGCTTTTGAACATAGACAGAGGGACCCTGGGGCCGGGCAAAGAAGCCGATATAACCGTGGTATCCGCGGAAAAAGAATGGATTGTGCAAAAAGAAGATCTGGTCTCGAAATCCAAAAATTCACCCTTCCTGGGCAGGAAATTTCTCGGAGCAGTCGAATATACAATCCGCAGCGGTAAAATCGTCTATCAGCCGGCAGTTTAACGAAGAGCTTTATTCCTTTGTCCCCAAAGAGTTTATGCTTATGAAGTTCCTTCTTACTAAAGAACTCGGCAGGCTCGCCAAATGGTTAAGGATTTTAGGGTTTGATGCGGAATATTTTACCGAAAACAATGCCGGTTCTTTGATCATACAGGCTTTACGGGATGAGAGGATAATTTTGTCCCGTAACCGGAGGCTGGCGAAGGCCCGAGGGGTAAAGACAATATTCATTAGCAGTGAAAAAATAAAAGAGCAGGTGCCGGAGGTTTTAAAAGCATTGAATATTGAAGCTGTTTCTGATAAGATGTTTACCAGGTGTATACTCTGTAACACGGCGCTTATCGCGGTCGGTAAAGATAAAATCAAGGCCCTGGTCCCGGAATATGTATTTGAAACGCAGGAGCGCTTTTTTTCCTGCCCGGAATGCGGCCGTATATACTGGCAGGGTTCGCATTGGGGCAATGTCGTTGACACGCTAAAAGAACTAAAAGGGCAAGGAACTTAACGAAAATATGGAATTCATAGCGGATTTTCATATCCACTCCAAGTACTCCCGGGCAACCAGCCGCGATATGGATATAAAACATATCGCCGAATGGGCAAAGCTAAAAGGGATAACCCTGATGGGTACCGGTGATTTTACGCACCATTTGTGGCTGGAGGAGCTAAAAAATAACTTAGAAGACCTGGGTACAGGCTTTTACAAATATAAAGGCATTCATTTTGTTTTAACTTCGGAAATAAGCAGCATCTATTCCAAAAAAGGAAGGACTTACCGCGTTCACAACATGGTTATCTGCCCGAGTTTTAAATCCGTGGACAAGATAAACGACACGCTCGCCAGGCACGGGAATTTAGCCTCGGACGGCCGTCCGATCCTGGGATTGGACGCCATGGAAGTGGCGCGCATAATTTTTGATATCGATGAGAACTGTATGGTGGTGCCGGGGCACATCTGGACGCCCTGGTTTTCCGTGTTCGGTTCGATGTCCGGATTCGACCGTATAGAAGATTGTTTTGAGAAACAAACTTCCAAAATATTCGCCCTGGAAACAGGGCTGTCAAGCGACCCGGCCATGAACTGGCGGCTAAGCGCGCTGGACCGGTTTACCCTGGTTTCCAACAGCGATTCCCATTCTCCTTCCAAAATCGGCCGCGAAGCGAATGTGTTCGACTGCGATCTTGACTATAAGACCGTAAGGGAAGTTTTGATGAAAAAAGACAAAAAAAGATTTTTATATACCATTGAATTCTTCCCCGAGGAAGGTAAATATCATTTTGACGGCCATCGTTTATGCGGGACCAGATTTTCCCCTCAGGAAACCAAAAAGCATAACGGAAAATGCCCTAAGTGCGGAAAACCCGTGACTGTCGGAGTGATGAACCGGGTAGAGCAGCTTGCTGACCGGCCTGAAGGTTATACCCCGAAGGAAGCCATTGGTTATAAAAACCTTATCCCTTTGGAAGAGATAATTGCCGAGGCAAAAGGCGTGGCAAAGGGGTCGGTAGCCGTAGAAAGGGAATACCACGGTATTTTAGCGAAGTTCGGCACGGAATTCAACGTGCTTTTAAATCTCTCCAGGGAAGAATTGCTTAGAGGCCTGCCCGGGCGGGTGGCGGAAGGGGTCTTGCGGGTCAGGGAAGGCAAGGTCAGCATAAAAGCGGGTTTTGACGGAGAATACGGGATAATTTCGATTTTTGGCGACAAAGAAAAAGAAGAGAAGAACGAACAGCAATTAAGCCTATTCTAAAAATGAATTGCACGGTCGTTTATTATTCATACAGCGGCAATACCAGGAAAGTAGCGCAAATCCTGGCCGAATATTTAAAACAAAAAGGGGATACCCGGCTCATGGAGTTAGAAAGCCTTGACGAAGCAAAATCATTTTTCGGCCAATGCCGCCGGGCCTTTACTCATGTGCGCGGGCAGATAGAAACGGTAAATTTTGATTTGACCGGATCTTCCATAATTTGTTTCGGCAGCCCTGTGTGGGCGCTTGGACCGGCCCCGGCGATGAATACTTATTTGGACAAGTGCGCGGGGCTTGAAGGTAAACAGGTGATATTGTTTACGACTTTCGGCAGCGGCACCGGCAATGAGCGCTGTTTGAATTATATGGAAAGTTTATTGGCTAAAAAAGGCGCGCAAGCCATAAACAAGTTTTCCGTGCAGCAAAACAAGATAGAAGATCACGAATTTGTGCTTTCGAAAATTAAAGCTGTGGTGAAGTAAGATGGCCAAGGCATTTTTTACTTTCGGTAATATCAGCCTCAAAAACAGCTATTCCGGAGGCTGGGTCGCAGTGCAGGGCGACATAACCAACAATTCAAACAAAGATTTTCACACTACGGTATTTCGCTTCAGCGCGTTCGATAAAAGTGTCATTCTTTGGACAGGGATCATAAAGATCCCGGGTTTTCGCAAGGGGCAAACCCGCTCTTTTGAGTTGACCATGGAAGGCATGCGGCAAGAAACGGCCAGTTCGGTAGCCAGACACGAAATATATTTTGAAGGCGGATATTAAAACAAATTAATTTAATTGCGCCTGTGGCCTAATGGATAGGGCGATGGCCTCCGGAGCCATTTGTGACAGTTCAATTCTGTCCAGGCGCGTAGATAAGACAAAATGAGGAAAAAAGTAGTTTCAATTATAGGAGGAAGGAATTGCACGGAAGAGGTGGAGTGTTTAGCCCATAATTTGGCTAAAAAACTGGCTAAAGTGGTTAAGATAATGATTACTGGCGGTCTTGGTGGAGTAATGACGGCAGCCAGTAAAGGTTTTAAGGCGGGTGGGGGTGTAACTATTGGAATAATACCAGGTTACAATAAAAATGATGCTAATGAGTACATAGATATAGCAATTCCTACCGGCCTTGGATTAGCCAGAAACGTCCTGGTTGTTAAAGGCGCTGATGTGGTTATTGCTCTTCCCGGAGAAGCGGGCACATTGTCAGAGATAGCTTATTGCCTGCAGTTTGGCATTCCCGTGATAAGCTTAAATTCCTGGGATATTCCCGGAGTAATCAAAGTCCGGACAATTGAGAAAGCTGTCAGTAAAGTAAAAGAATTATTAGGTGAGGAAAATGGATAAGAAAAAAGTAGTGATTTTAGGAGGAGGGCCAAACAGGATCGGCCAGGGGATCGAATTTGATTATTGCTGTTGCCATGCGGCTTTCGCCATGAAAGAGGAAGGCATAGAAAGCATTATGGTCAATTGTAACCCTGAAACTGTTTCAACGGATTATGATACTTCGGATAAATTGTATTTCGAACCACTGACCCTGGAAGATATCCTGAATATCATCGGTTTTGAAAAACCTTTAGGAGTGATCGTGCAGTTCGGCGGACAGACCCCGCTCAATTTGGCGGTTCCTTTGCTTACCCAAGGCGTAAGTATCCTTGGCACCAGCGCCGACAATATCGATATCGCGGAAGACAGAAAACGTTTCAAGCAGATGCTGGAGAAATTGGGCCTTCTGCAGCCTGAGAACGGCACAGCTTTTAAATTTGACGAGGCGAAAGAAGTGGCGAGAAAAATCGGCTATCCTGTTTTAGTCAGGCCTTCCTATGTCCTGGGAGGCAGGGCCATGGAGATCGTATACGATGAATCGACACTGGAAAGGTTTATCGTGGAGGCTGCCAGCGTTTCCGGAGAGCACCCTGTACTGATCGATAAATTCCTGGAAGACGCTATTGAAGTGGATGTGGACTTGATCGGAGACGGCCAGACTTTTGTCATCGGCGGGATTATGGAACACATTGAAGAAGCGGGTATCCATTCCGGAGATTCCGCCATGGCGCTTCCTCCCTTTTCGCTTTCACAGGAAATATTGAATAAGGTAAGAGAGGCCACATATAAGATGGCGCGGGAACTGAATGTCGTGGGCCTTATGAACGTGCAGTACGCGATCAAAGATACAAAGGTCTATGTCCTGGAAGTCAATCCCCGCGCTTCACGGACCGTGCCTTTTGTTTCCAAGGCAATAGGCGTGCCTTTGGTGAAATTGGCAACCAAGATCATGCTGGGGATGAAGTTGAAAGACCTGGAGTTTACGCAGGAAATAATCACCAGGCACGTTTCTGTAAAAGAATCCGTGTTCCCTTTTAACCGCTTTCCTGGAGTGGACGTGATCCTCGGCCCGGAGATGAAATCCACCGGAGAGGTCATGGGTATGGACCTGGATTTTGGAAGCGCTTATATAAAAAGCCAGCTTGCCGCCGGGCAGAATCTTCCCAGAAAAGGGAATGTTTTTATTTCTGTCAGGGACAAAGATAAACGTTCCGTGGTTTTCATCGCCAAGAAACTGC
>JAQULD010000078.1 GCA_028719045.1 Candidatus Omnitrophota bacterium
GGATATTTTTTTAAGCCGATCATGAGTGTCGCGGAGTTCGCGGATTCAGCCTTAAATGACGCCAGGGCCTGGTGCAGGGGGAAGAATTGGTTTGTCCGCCTGCCGCTTTTGTTCTGGTTTTTTTATTTGCTGCTAAGGCATTTATCGAATCCCGGATACGGCAGTGTTCTTTCTTTTCTTAACCTCGGCATTCATGAATTGGGCCATCCGGTTTTCTCGATTTTGGGCAATTTTTTGGGAATGGCGGGAGGAACTATCGCCCAGTTAGCGGTACCGGTGGCGGGGATTTTCAATTTTTACCGGCAGAGGGATTATTTCGCTATTGCCGCCTGTTTCGGCTGGCTCTCAACAAGCTTTTTTGACGTTGCCAGGTACGCTTCAGACGCGCGCGCCATGGAATTGCCCCTGGTAAACCCGTTCGGCGCGGAAATCGTGATCCACGACTGGAATTATATGCTGGGTAAACTCGGGCTGTTGAATTTTGATACCGCGATAGGTTTTTTCTTTAAAGGCCTTGCCGTGCTGTCCATGTCGGCCTGCCTTGGTTTCGGGGGCTGGTTATTATGGCGGATGTTTTCCGCTTCACGCGCTCCGGAACAGGAGACACTTTAATGGATAAAAAGATCATTCATGAAAAAGAGATCGCGGTAATCGGGGTTTCAAACAGGGAATATAAATTCGGCTACAAGATTTTCCGTGACCTTATCAAATACGGTTTCAAGGTCAAGGGGGTAAATCCCACAAACGGGCAGATATTAGGCAGGAAAATATATAAAAGCCTCAGGGACATGGATTCTGTACCGGATCTCGTGATCACGGTTGTGCCGCATCAGGTGACCGAACGCGTTGTCGACGAATGCAGGGAAATGGGCGTAAGGGAGATCTGGATGCAGCCCGGTTCCGAGTCAGAACTTGCTATACAAAAAGCTTCTAAATACGGCATTACCGTTACAGCCAATTCCTGTTTCATGGTGGAAATTGGCATTTGGTAACGGTTGGGATTTTTGATATAATAATACGTTGTTTGGATATAATTAACCGGGGGAGCGTAAGTTATGGCGAAACATATCCTGATAATCGATGATGAGGAACTGATCACCCGCAGCCTTCTAAAACTTTTGAATAAGGAAGGTTATGACGCGACGGTAGCGAGGAGCGGGAAAGAAGCTTTGGAAAAGATCAAAACCGTTGATTTCGACCTGATTATTTCAGATGTCCGTATGCCCGGGATGGACGGCATAGAGACCATCAAACAAATACGCCGGCAGCTCGAACTTGCCGGCAAAGACTTGATTCCGGAAGTTTTGATCACCGGATACGCCGACGCGGATAAATATGAGATGGCGACTGAGTTGGAAGTGGTGGATTACTTATACAAGCCTTTTGACAATGCCGATTTTTTGCGCATCGTGAAGAAAACCATAGGATGAGCTAGGGCCATGAAAAAATTCACTCTTTTAGTCGACGGACAGGACCTGGATACTGAAGTATACGAGTATTTTCCTTACGCTGACAAAAAGATAAGCGATTTTGAAACAACTTTCAGGACGATGACCCGCCTTAAGACGGGAAAACTCACCGAGGATTCCGAAGAGGTGAATGACTACGTTTATGCCAAATACTGCGTGGGAAAAGAAGATACAAACCTGAAAGCCGTTGAAGCCGCGTACAGGGCTTTTAAAGAGTTCAGATATTTTTCAGTAGCTGCCAGAAAAAAGATCGTCCATGATATCCATAAGTATTTGGTGCAATATAAAGAAGAGCTTATAAGGTTATTAGTTATAGAGGGCCATCCCCGTAAATTGGCGGAATGGGAATTGCTTGGTATCCTTAACGGGCTGAAAATAGAATCATTGGATTTGTTTAAAGACGAATTATGGAAAGAGGTAGGCAGGCAGAATAATGAGACCCTGTACCTGGCCCGTAAACCCGATGGCGTTGTTTGCATAAGCCCGCCCAAGAATGCCTCATGCAGCAATTCTTTGATCGCCACCCTTGTTTTTTTGGGAGGAAATACTTTGGTTGTTAAACCTCCTTTAAAAATGCCGATAGCGACACTTTTTGCCTGGAAGGAAATTGTAAATAAAGCATTAAAGGAAAATAACGTTCCCGAAGGGGCCTTAAATCTGGTGCTTGGTAATTCCAAGCGCATTACGGAAGAATGGCTTTCCAGCCCTTATGTGAATGATATTATTTATTTCGGCGATAGCGAGACCGGGTTGGATATAGGGAAGAGGGCTTTTGAGGCGGGTAAGAAGCCTATACTTGAATTATCCGGAAACGATATCCTGTTCGTTTGGAAGGATTGTAACCTCGAAGAAGCTTTGGAATCGGCGCTGGACGCTTTTTTAGGTTCAACTCAAATTTGCATGGTGCCTAAAACGATTGTTTTACACGAGGAGATTTATGAGGAGTTTAAGGATAAATTCCTGCAAAAAGTGAGCGCTTTAAAAGTCGGTTTGCCTTCAGACAGCGATACTTGTTTAAGCCCCGTTTTCATGATCGATGTTTTTTTTGAATTTTTAAACGATGCTACGGAAAAAGGGGCAAAGATATTTTGTGGAGGTAAACGAATTGACTATAAGGGCAACGGTTCAGAGAAAGGCTTGTATATCCAACCTACGGTGGTCGGCATAGAACATGTGGATGCCGCTTTAAATATGAAATGCGTAACAAAAGAGAATTTTTTCCCGTTAATCCCGCTGATAAAAGTTACTTCAAGCCAAACAGGAGAACTAAAAGACCGGGATATTTTCAATAAAATGATCAATCTTAGCAACCTGAATGATTACGGATTAAGGGCTTCAGTTTGGGTGAATTCATATTTATACATAAGAAAATTTATGAAATATCTGGATAACAGCGGGTTATTAAGGATAAATTCCAGGCATGTCGGATTTTCCTCATACATTGCTACCCATGGCGGCACAGGCAAGAGCGGCGGCCCTTTCGGTGAAATGAATTATGTTTGGCAGAAGACCACTCATTTGCAGGGGATCAGTTTAACCAGGAAAAGGGGCACCGTGAAATGAATTTTTACGCCGTCCTTCCTATCGTCACCGGCATTATTATTTTTATAATCGGTCTTTTCGTTTTTAGCAGGAATAGAAAAAGCAGTATCAACATAGTATTCAGCATATTTTCTTTAATAGTCGTAATATGGCTGTTTTGTTATAGTTTGATGTATTTAAGTAAGGATAGCGCTACAGCTCTTCTTTGGGCCAGGGCCGGGTTTTTAGCTATTATTTTTATACCGATACTGACGTATCATTTTATAGTCGTTTTTTTGAATCTGAAAGACAGAAGATTCCTGTTTGCGATTTATCTGCTTGCTTTGCCTGCGGTATTGTTGAGTTATTCTGATTATATTTACAGCGGGATATTAATGCGTCCCTGGGGGTATTATCCCACTGCGGGAAAATTTTATTGCCTCTTTCTGCTCATGTTTGTGGTTATATTCGTTAAAGGTTTATGGCTGCTATATGCGCAGTATCGTAAAGAGCAGGGCACCAGGAGAGAGCAGATTAAATATGTCGCTTTCGGGTTTCTCTTGGGGACATTGGGCGGCGTTGATTATTTGGTTAAATATCCGCCTTTTTACAATATTTATCCTTTTGGATACATATGCGCGTTTGTTTTTTATTGCATAATCACTTATTCCATACTTAAGTACCGCCTGATGGATATTAATGTCGTTCTTACCCGGGCGGGAATTTTCGTTGTGGTTTACGCTCTGGTTTTAGGCATACCTTTCTGGCTGGGTTACGAGACCAACTCCTGGTTTTTTCCCACGTTCCTGGCTATTTTATTGGCTTCTGTAGGGCCTTTTATCTATAATTATATCAGGCGCCGCGCGGAAAATATCCTGCTTAAAGAGCAACGCCGTTACCACAATACGCTAAGACAACTTTCAGCGACACTTACTTTGATCAAAGATTTGGACAGGCTGCTTAAGATCATAGTCTACCGCGTGGCCAAGACAGTCAAAGTGCAATTCGCCAGCGCCTATCTTTTTAAGGACAATAAATTCAGCCGTAAATCATTTTATGTGAAGTCAGGCGGCGCTATCCCTGATCTCCCGCTTGAACTGCCTTTTGAATCCGGGATCATCGCGTATATCAATAAAAAACACAGCCCGGTGTTCCTGGAAGAAATGGATCCGGCATTTCAGAGCGGTTTTAAACTGAAAAACAGTTTGATAATCCCTTCATTCATGCGCGGAAAACTTTTGGGCTTCCTGCTTTTGGGGCCAAAATTATCCGGAACTGTATATACCAAAGATGATGCCAGCGTTTTTGAGATTCTGGCTAACCAGGCGGCGCTGGCCATTGAAAACACGGAATTTATCGACGAATCACAAAAGACCCAGGCGCAATTATTCGCCGCGGAGCGTATGGCTTCGATGGGCGCTATGGCTGGAGGCATGAGCCATCAGATCAACAACCGTTTCCACGCTATAATCATGGCGACATCCGATTCGATAGACGCCCAGAATTTTATCGACTTGAATTCTTTTCCGCAGGAGGCCAAAGATTATTTCGGGCAGGTTAAACACGCGCTTGGCCGGATACAGGAGAACGCCAAGCACGGCGGTAAAATTGTGAATGATTTCTTGAATTTTTCCCAGCCGGACCGCCTTCAGAAACAGGCCCGCGAGTTTAACCTGATGGAGCCTTTGCTCAGGGCTATCGAGATGGTAAGGATAAAAACCGCGTTCCCCCAGGACACAATCGACATAGCGCAAGCAAACGGGATCCCGGGTATCCAGGGCGATTTTGTGCTTTTGCAGGACGTTTTTTTTAATTTGATCGACAACGCCGTGGACGCGATAAAAACAAAGGAACAGGCAGCAGCCGCGGGATATAAAGGAAAGATAACTGTTGAAATGTCGCAAAAAGACTCTAAAATAATTACTATCGTGCGCGATAACGGCACCGGTATTTCCGAAGAATCACTGAAAAAAGTGTTCGTGCCTTTTTTTACCACCAAGGCAACTTCAACTAAAGGCACGGGCTTAGGCTTGTTCGTCATCCAGAAGATTATAAACGCTCACCAGGGAGATATTAAACTGGAGTCAAAATTCGGCGAGGGCACGACTTTTATCATAACCTTGCCGATAAGTCAGAAGGAGACACGATAGATGTTCGCATTACTGGCAATATTAATGGCGGCTACGATCGGAATTGCGGCTTACGCCTTACTTACTCCTTCAGAAGAGGAAGGGCCGGCGGTTAAGCCCGGGCCAAAGCCCTCCAGGAAAGAATCCAAACCCGCCCTGGAACAGGCGCTTTTTGATAAAGAACAAAAAGTATTAAGGCTGGAAGCCCAGATGCATACCCTTGAAACAGAAGCGGGGAAGATGAAGTCCGATTTTGAAGGCCTTCAGAAGGAAACCGAATTATCAAAGAAAAAGGAAGAAGACCTTAAGGTCGAATTGTCCCGCAGGGAAGAATGGGTCAGTAAAGCCGATGATATGGTGAACAAGGCCAAGGCCGAGGCGCTTGATTTTAAGAATAAATTCCTTGAGAAAGAAAAGGAGTCCCAGGAAATATTCGCGAAAAACGTAAACCTGGGAAAAGAGTTGCGCGAGGCGAGCGAAAAAGTCCAGGTGCAGGAAGCGGATATCAAGTCAAAATCAGACCAGCTTGAGGCTTTTAAGCACCAGGTGGAAAGGCTCGAGGCGGAACTAAAAGACCTTAAGAAAACGGTTGAGGAATTTAAAAAGAAAGAAAAAATAAGCGAATGGGTGCCGAAGAGCGAATTTAATAAACTCAATGAAGAATTTACTGATCTGGAGAATGAGTTGGATTCTAAAGATGACAAATTAAGGGCTTTGGTAGAAGAGCTGGTGCAGTTAAAGGGCCAGGTTATGAGCAAAAAGCACTTTGAAGATGTTTCTTTTGAACAGCAAGCGGAGAAGCTTCCTGTTCCTGAACAGCCTGCGGAAGAACCGGTTGTGGCTGAGCCGCCGGTTGTAGCTGAGCCGCCGGCAGTAGAACAACCTCCCGTTGAGAAAACTGAGGAAAAGCTGGAGGAGAAACCAGAAGAGAAATCAGAAGAGAAACCAGCGGAAGCAGAACCAGTTAAAAAAGAAGCAAAATCGCTTCCCGTCCCTCAGATCGGGCTGGACAGGGTAAGAAATATCGGTATCATGGCCCATATAGACGCCGGAAAAACCACTCTTTCCGAGAGGATACTGTTTTATACCGGCCGTTCCCATAAAATCGGGGAGGTACATGAAGGCAAGGCGACTATGGACTGGATGAAGCAGGAACAGGAAAGAGGAATAACCATTACCGCGGCGGCTACCACTTGTTTATGGAAAGATCACCGGATTAACCTTATCGATACTCCCGGCCATGTTGATTTTACCGTTGAAGTAGAGCGCTCTCTGCGCGTTTTGGACGGCGCGGTGGCTGTTTTTTGCGCTGTAGGAGGAGTAGAACCGCAGTCTGAAACGGTCTGGCGGCAGTCGGATAAATATAATGTGCCTAAGATAGCCTTTATAAATAAAATGGACAGGGTAGGCGCTGATTTTTTCGCTGTGCTTAAAGGCATTGAAACGGAACTGGAAGCAAATGCTGTGCCTTTAGAGATCCCAATAGGAGCGGAAGACAATTTCCAGGGGGTGGTGGACCTTCTGGAAATGAAAGGTTACCTTTATGATGAGGAAAGTATGGGAAAAGAAGTGCGCGCTATCGACATTCCCGATGAATATAAAGAAATTGCCCAGCAATACCGGCACATACTCGTGGAAAAAGTGGCGGCATTTGATGAGGCTTTGACGAAGAAATACCTGGAAGAAGAAAGTTCAATAACCCCGGAGGAGTTAAAACCGGTTATCCGCCGCGGCACGGTAGCCAATAAGATGGTACCTGTCCTTTGCGGGGCCGCTTATAAGAATAAAGGCGTGCAAAAGCTCCTTGACGCGGTGACTATGTACCTGCCTTCACCCGTAGACCTTCCGCCCGTAAAAGGCCATAATCCGCAAGACAGCGGGCAGGAACTTGAAAGGCATGTCGATTATAAAGAGCCGTTTTCGGCGCTTGCTTTTAAGGTGCAGTCTGACCCGCACATGGGAAAGCTCGTTTATGTGCGTGTTTATTCCGGGGTGCTCGAGACCGGGACTTATGTGCTTAATTCCACTAAAGATAAAAAAGAAAGGATCGGCAGGATCGTGCGCATGCACGCCAATCAGAGAGAGAATATCGAAAATGCCTTTGCCGGAGATATCGTAGCGGTTATCGGCCTTTCTCATACCATTACCGGAGATACCCTGTGTGAACCTGATAATCCTATCCTTCTGGAAGCGATTGAATTTCCGACCCCGGTTGTTTCGCTTAGCATCGCCCCGAAAAGCAGGTCTGACCAGGATAAGCTGGGGAGAGGGTTATCCAAGCTTATGGATGAGGATCCGACCTTTTTGGTGCAGACTGACGAGGCAACCAAGGAGACTATCCTTACCGGTATGGGGGAGCTTCACCTTGAGATCATCGTTGACAGGTTGAAAGAAGAATTCGGAGTGGAGGCGATAGTAGGCCAGCCGAAAGTCGCCTATCGCGAGACAATCCGCCAGCCGGCCTCCGCCGAAGGAAAATATATCAGGCAGACAGGCGGCAGGGGGCAATACGGACACGCTGTCCTGGAGGTTTCCCCGCTTGAGTCGGGAAAGGGCTTTGAATTCGAGGATGCGATTAGGGGAGGGTCTATCCCGCGGTCCTTCATACCGTCTGTAGAAAAGGGCGTGATCGAAGCGATGCAAAAAGGGGTATTGGCCGGATATCCCTGCGTAGATTTGAAGGTGCGGCTTGTGGACGGTTCTTTCCATGAAGTGGATTCTTCAGAAATGGCTTTTAAGATCGCCGGGAGCATAGGTTTTAAAGAAGCGTTTATGAAAGCGGAGCCTATATTGCTTGAGCCTTACGCGTCTCTGGAGGTTACCACTCCGGAAGAATAT
>JAQULD010000079.1 GCA_028719045.1 Candidatus Omnitrophota bacterium
AGCCGGGCTTTTGGGCAAAAGAGGACTTTATAACCCGCCTCTTTTGTCCTGAAGCCGTAATCGGTGTCGCCGTAAGTCATAAAGAGGTATTCATAATGGCTTTTAAGGGTTTTAACAACTTCCATGCGCGCAAGGTAGGCGGTCGGAGCGAACTGGGTTTCCCTGACCTGGTCCCATTGGCCGGCATCCGCTTCATTACAGCCGATGTTCTTTGTCTGGCTGGTCAGGAGGTTCACGTAAGAACCGGCATACCAAATGATATTCCTGGGTTCTGAATAATACATCTTAGGGCAGGCCATTCCGATATCCTGATCGCTTTCGGCGAGATCGACCAGTTCTTTCAGGCAATTCCTGTCCACCTCAGTGTCGGAATCCAGGAAAAAAATATAGTCGCCTTCCGCGCGCTGCTGGCCCAGGTTTTTGCCCCCGTTTAAACCCTTATTCTCTTTTGAAGCGATAACGTCAACCTGCGGGAATTTAAGTTTTACAGCTTCTACAGTCCCGTCCTGCGAAGCGTTGTCTACCAGTACAACCTTAAAAGACGGGTAATCCATCCTGAAAACGGAGGTTAAACAGTTCAGGACAAGGTCCTTCCTGTTGCGGGTAACGATCACGATTGAAACCAGTTTCGATTTATTTTGCGGTTCCATTTTACTCCTTCATCCAATTTTCATACCAAAGTTCGAATACCAGTAATGTCCATAGTTGGTGGGGGTTGCGCGCGGCTAAAACTTTTTTAGCCATCACAGGATTGATCACCCCTTCTTCTTTTACTTTACTCCCGGCTAATTTTTCGTCCAAAAATCCGCGCAGCTCATGATTTAGCCAGCGTGACAACGGGATCCCGAACCCTTTTTTCGGCCTGTTGACGATTTCAGGCGGCAGGAAATCCAGGGCTATATCTTTTAGCAGTGCCTTGGTTTTACCTCCCCGCAGTTTCATCTTAAAAGGGATCCTGGCGGCATATTCTACCAGAGAGCGGTCAAGGAACGGGCTTCTTACTTCAAGGGCGCAAGCCATGCTGGCGCGGTCGACTTTTACCAGGTACATGTCCGCCATAGTCAATTTCTGGTCAAGGAAAAGCGCTTCATCCAGGCCGTCTTTCCCGTTGAACAAGGCGTGGTAGCGTTCTATATCATCAAGCGGGTTTCCGCCGTTCCCGGAAAGCTCGGATACTTCCTGCGGGGAAAAAGGGCTGATCCAGAGTTGATTGCGCAAAGCGAGACTGTACGGCGCGTAACGCAAAAATGCTTTTAACTTGTCAGGCAAAGCCCAGGCAAAAGGTGAAAATAAGCTTAGCGGTATCCTGTTCCTTTTCAGAAACCAGTGCGCCAGGTATTTCGGATAACCTCCGAACCCTTCATCTCCTCCGTCTCCGGAAAGAGCGACTTTTACGTATTCACTGGTAAAAGAGGAAAGTAAATAAGTAGGCAGTATCGATGGATCAGCCATCGGTTCATCCATGTAACCGGCTACCTTTGGCAAGACCGTGGAAACTTCTTCCATAGAAAATAACTTTACCTCATGGTGGACGCCAAGGTGTTTAGCGACCATCCGCGCGTATTCAGATTCATCAAATTCGTTTTCCTTAAACCCTATGCTGAAAGCGTGGATCTGGGAAGCAGGCAGCAGTTTTGTCATGGCAACCGTTACCAGTGAAGAATCTATTCCGCCGCTCAAAAATACCCCGAGAGGCACGTCCGAACGCAGGCGTTTTTCCACCGCCTTAGTAAAATAGTTCCAGATCTCTCCGCGCACAATATCTGTGTCTTTCATGTTTTTAACGGAATAATCCAGCCGCCAGTAAGTTTTCTCGCTTACCCCTAATTCCTTATTCACGGTCAAATAGTTTCCGGGTAATAGTTTGTTTACTCCTTTATAAATTGTGGCCGGGGCTGGTATAAAACCGTAACTGAAATATTTTTGTAACGCCCGCCGGTCGATTTCTTTTTTGAGGCCCGGGAAGGCAAGGAGCGCCTTCAATTCGGAAGCAAAAACGAATTTGCCTCCGGCAATTGACCAGAATAAAGGTTTTTTTCCCATGGGGTCTTTGGCCAGCACCGCGCGAGCGCGGTCATTGTCCCAAATACAGAGCGCGAACATGCCGTCCAGCTTCTTAACGCAGTCTTCCCCGTGTTCTTCATAGAGATGCACAATGACTTCCGTGTCGCTATGGGTATAGAATGAATGGCCCTTTTTCTGCAATTCTTCTCTTAATTCTAGGTAATTGTAAATCTCCCCGTTCAAGACGACCCAGACGCTTTCGTTTTCGTTATGTATAGGCTGTTTACCTGTGGACAGGTCGATGATAGACAGCCTTCTGTGGCCGAGCGCGGCTCTTTCCGCGAAGTAATATCCTTCGTCGTCAGGGCCGCGATTGGATAATCTCCTGCAAATTGCCCGGAAGGCGTCAGGAGCGATAAAATCTTTATCTCCCGGTTTAGCAATATACCCGCAAATTCCGCACATTATTATTTAATACTCCTTATATCTTCATACTTAAACCCGGCCCTGGCCAGGGTGCCGTCCTCGTATACGCCGTCAATAATGAAAGTTTTTCCGGGAAATTCCGAGTTTCCGAAAGGCACCTTCACCAGAAGCGAGTTTTGTTCGTTTTGAAGGTATAACAAACGGTTCACGCCGTAGCTCTTATTGCACCAGTGTGAATCCGCCCCTTCCATTTTAAACCTCATAAAATATATGCCCTGCTTATAAAGCGGACTAAGCCTGATAAGAAGCACGCCGTTCTCATCACGCTGCACGGATTCGACCTTGTAATTAAGGAAATTGATCCCTAAAGCGTTGAAATAATCCTTGGCATACACCGAAGAGTATTCTTTTAAGGTGCCGCCAGTGTTGACCATCGGTTCAAAGGACACTTTTACGGAATTGTCTCCTTCTTCTATGCGCGTGATTGCCGCGAAAAACCTGATCAAATCAAAGTCCAATCCTTTAGGGGAACCGGTATCACCGGCAAGGTTTGTCCGGACAAGCTTATAGACAAAAACATCCCCGAATCTTTTCACAAGATGATAGTTAGAGAAAATTAAATCGTTAAATTCCGGGAAGGTAAACATCTGTCGTATGCCGTACTCCGGTTCAAAGCGCGCCACAATATACTCCGGTGACTTGGAGTATAACGTTTCCATTAATAACTTGCGGTTTAAAAGTTTTTTGCTGTCAGCGGGAAAACTGTCTCTTTCTGACAGCAAAAGGAATTCCTGCCCAGTTACGGATTGATTATAGGTGAATCTTGGGTCCAATACCTGCTTGTTTGCTTCCAGGTACACGGCCGGAGTGGTATCCCAAACATACAATTTATCGGATGCGTTCATGGCTTTGTATAAATACTTTCCCGCTTCCACCCTGTCATTCCAATCGGAAAGTTTATTCTGTTTCAAATAATCGGACAGGCTTATTTTTTTGCCAAGAAAAGAAACATAGCCGGGCATAAAACTTAAATTCGTTACAAGGACCAAAAAAACAGGCAAAATAAAAATCAAAGGCGTGTATTTTATGAATCCTAAGTATTTTTTTTGCGAATAATCCATTGACACTGCGATCAAATCAGAAAAAAATACCGCCGCGAGTATTGAAAGCGCGGGGATCATCTGCAAAAAATAATGCGGGAACCACCAGCCGCTCAAGCTGACTCCCAGGCTTGAGAATAAACACCATAATAACAGGAATGCGTATCTTGGCGTGCGTTTGAAAAACGAAACCGCTATCCCGAAAACTGCCATTACCCAGAGTATATAAGTATTCGCGAAGATCGGCAAGAAATTAGCTTTGAAGTTTGACCAGTAGACATTGGAATTCCTGGTAATAGAAATATGGCCGGTTCCGGCCGGAAGTATTTCCGTGAAAAGGTGATGAATGTAGCTCTTATGCCATAGCAGGAAAAAGGATGCTTCCACCAGAAGCAGCATGGCTACTGCTCCGGAAACAAAGAATAAAGCGCCTGAAAAGAAGCGCGCCGCCTTATTCCTGCGGAAATAGAGTATGAACAGGAAAACAAGCGGGACAAAAGCATCGAATAAAACCACCTGTTTTATTAAAAAGCCCGCTGAAAGCAAAAATCCCGCAAGCGCCAGATTCAGGGATTTCTTTTCATTTAATAAAAACCCCTGAAAAGCGATAAAAGCGCTTAACACAAACGGTATGAAGAAGATCTCCCTGTTCTCTGTGTTCCCCTGGAAGACGGACAAAGAAGAAAAAATACCGAATATCGCGCTGGAAAAAAAAGCCACCTTTAGGTTAAAGAGCATTTTAGATAATTGAAAAAGAAGCAGCAAGGATAGCATTCCAAGGCAGATGCCGAAAATCCTTAAATAAACAGGATTGAAACCGAATAGTTTGTAAAAAACGGCGTATATCGAATTAATGCCTACCCCCAGGGTTGATTCTATGGCGATATCTGAATAATTCCCTCCTAAGGCAAGCGTCCTGCCGTTCAAATACATGACTTGCTCGTCATAATCGGGAAATTGGGGGAAATTGTTTAGGCGCAAAGCGATCAACAAAAGCAGGGCTAAACTTGCGGAAAACGCGTATTTCCAGTATAAGAATCTTTTATTTTGCATATTTAGTGCCTGCTAACTTTTTAAAACGGTTTCCGCTCCTTTGAGAGCCCTTTTTATGTCCTCAAAACTCCTGATGCGCAATATTTCCCGTAAAATAAACGAAGGCCGGAAATAAAACTTTCTGTAAGCTGTTTTATGTATCTCAAGGAGGCGGCTGGCACTGATATTCCTGGGGGAATATACAGGTTCATCGAGAAAATTAAATTCCGGGATGTTTTTCTTGTAAAAGAATTCCGGGTCAAAAGTGCCTCCTTCTTTCTGAGCCCGTTCGTAATCGGCTGTGCCGGGAAAAGGTATTAAGAGGCTGAAAGTTGCCACATCAAGGTTCAATCTTTCGGAGAATTTGATCGTCTGGAACATCTGTTCTTCGGTTTCACCTACAAAACCCAGAATGAAATAACCCCGCGTGGGGATACCGGCTTTGCGCGTGAGCTTTACCGTGCGTTCGATCAAAGAGGTGGTGATCCTTTTATTTATTTTTTTGAGCATTTCATCGCTTCCGGATTCTATCCCGTAAGCCACGAAATTGCATCCCGCGATTTTCAGCATTTTCAGCATTTCTTCGTCTATGCTGTCGATCCTGGCCTCGCATGACCAGGGAATATGTAAATTTGAGGCTAAGATCAGCCGGCAGACTTCCAGGACAATGTCTTTTTTAGTAGTGAAGTTGTCGTCCAGGAAAGCGATCTCCCTGGCGCCGTATTTATCCTGCAGGATAAGCATTTCCTCAACTATTCTTTGCGGGCTCCTGTACCGCACCTTTGTCCCGAAAATACCTTTTATGCAAAAAGAGCATGTCCCGGGGCAGCCCCGGCTGACCACCAGGGAATGGCAGGGATTACGGTAGGCCCTGGCTTCGCTGGTCTTATACAAATGCATCGGCAATAAATGGCGCGCGGGCATGGGTAAATCATCAAGGTTTTCAATGAGCGGCCGTTTCTCGGTTAAAACCATTTTTCCGTTTTTCATAAAAGCGATGCCTTTGATCTTCTCCAGGGCCGGAAAATCCTCTCTCTTTAGCGCGTCGGTCAATTCTTTTATAGTTCGCTCCCCTTCTCCTGCTACAACATAGTCAACGCCTTTTGAAAGAAGTGAAAACGGCAAGACGGAAGCATGCGGGCCTCCGGCAATAATGATTTTCCCGGGGTCGCGGTCTTTGACCGCTTTTATTAATTCGATACAGCGCTTAAACAAAGCGGTATTAACGGTAATGCCCAAAAAGTCGAATTTTTTAGCATGCGCTGCGATTTCTTCCAGGGAAAGCGGGCTGACAATCCCGTCAATGATCTCAACGTAATTGCCTTCTTTTTCCAGGACAGCCGCGATAGACGCTAAGCCCAACGGCGGGATAATGCTGGCGGTAGCTTTAGCGCCTCTGGCATACAATTCGTTTTTCGGTAAAGGGGGATTTATAAGCAGGATTTTAGACATATTTTTTTATTGTTTTGAACAAACGGCCAAAATAGATAAGCCGAAAGGCAGGTTAAAATGTTTTAAAAATGCCCGTTCTAAAACGTAATATTTAAGGGCTATCCCGGTCAGCCATTTGCTTGATGAGGTTTTGAAATCCGAGCCGCTTTTCCGGTAATTCCTGCCGGAAAGTGAGGCGATTTTGCGGAATAAAAATACCGCCGGATAAAGCAGAGAATTAAAATAAGATATTTTTTTGATGGAGAAACCGGCCGCCGTTATCTTTTGCCGCAGGGACTTAAGTTCATACCTGCGCTTATGGCTCAAGCGTTCGTCCCAATAACTCCACATGTGCTCGTACGCCGGGACAGTGATGATCGCCTCGCCTCCGGCTTTCAGGCACCTGCGCATCTCGCCAAGCAATCCGGATTCAAAAGCTATATGCTCCAGCACATCAGCCAGGATAATAACGTCAAACCTGTTGCTTTCGCAAGGGATGCCCGCTTCCAGGTCCGCTACTATAGTTTTAATCTTAAATTGTTCGGAAGCGAACCGGCAGGAAGGATAAAAAATGTCAATGCCGTTGACATTATGGCCGGAATTTATCAGTTCTTTGCATAAAAGGCCTCCGCCAATGCCCAGCACTAAGACCGCCGCCTTTTTTTTACCTATCGATTCTTTAATGAGGCTGCGTTTATTGATATGCCACCAGTGCGAATTCTCTTCATTGAAAAAATCAGTTATCAGCTTCTCTTCCATTTTCCTCAAAGCCTGTTGTGCTGCTTATGATATAATTCGGCCTGTTTTTTACTTCATTAAAAATCCTGCAGATATATTCTCCCTGTAAACCGATGCAGATGAGTTGTATCCCTCCCACAAGGAGGATAATACTTACGATAGAAGCCCAGCCCTGCACCGGGAACTTGTAGAACAACTTGGCGATTGCTATCGAAAGAATAGCTAAAAAACTCAAAATCACGAAAGCGAGCCCGAAGAAAATAGAGATTTGCAATGGCAGAGTGGAAAATGAGGTAAAAGAATCAAAGGCGAGTTTGAACAAGTGTTTTACTTTTACCCTCGGCTGCGAATCGTATCTTTTTCCGCGTTTGATCTCAATGCCGATTTGCCGGAATCCTATCCATGACCGCAGGCCCGGAAGGTATTTGTCTTTTTCCGGGAGTTTTTTAAGATAGCCGGATACCTTTTTGTCCATAAGGGAAAATATTCCCGCCGCGTCCACTTTGGTCTCGGATATCGCGTAATTCAATTTGTGGAACAGAGAAAAACACATTTTCCTGAACCACGATGCCTCTCTTCCCGAGCGCCTGGCATAAACCACGTCATAACCGTTTTCCCATTCTTTGACGAAAGAGGGTATTTCTTTTGGGTCATCCTCAAGGTCGGCGTCCATCAATATAAGGGCGTCGCCTTTTGCGTGTTCGATACCTGCGATCAAAGCGCTTTGATGGCCGAAATTCCTGGAAAAACTGATGACCTTGACCCTTTTGTCAGTCCGATGCAGCGACAGCAAAGTTGCCAAAGTATCGTCGGAACTTGCGTCGTTTACAAAAATCAATTCGAAATCGTAAGCAAGGCCAGATATAGCCGAAATGATCCTGTGATAAAGGACCCGGATCACTTTCTCTTCATTGTAGATCGGCAGGACTATGCTTATTAGCTTGTTTTTATCCATTTAAACACCTTGGGAAAAATTGCTTTCATA
>JAQULD010000080.1 GCA_028719045.1 Candidatus Omnitrophota bacterium
TACTGGATACAATCCAGGCGTGATATTTATGCCGGGTGGTTTAAAAACGCGGAAGAAGTGGGGGTTACCGCCGGAGCTTCTACTCCTGACTCAACGACAAAAGACGTAGTATCCTACCTAAAACAGCTGCCTTAATAATAAATCAGCTAAAGATTTCCCTTTAGAGTTTTTTCTTCCAGGTTCTCTATCTCTTTCTTCAACAGCTCCGGAAGCGCTAATATATCCACGTCCATAAACCCTCTTATGATTATGGACTGCGCCTGTTCAACGGAAAAACCGCGCGAACAAAGATATTCTATCTCTTCCCTGCTTATCTTGCCGATCGCCGCTTCATGGGACATGTCCACGTCCCTGAAATCCGTCTCCAGTTCCGGTATCGCCTGGATAGTGCCTTTTTCCGTTAAAACCAGCCCCCTGCATTCAAGATGCGCTTTGACATCTTCGGCTTCCGCCTTAAGGTGGCCGCGCGAAATAAATTTGCCTCCCAGGCTGACCGCGCGGGCAATGATCTCCGCCTGAGTGTCCTTTGCCCGGAATATCACCCTCGAGCCTATGTCCTGCAGGCTGTTAGGGTGGGAAACAACCAGGGAATTAAAACTGGCGCGCGCGCCTTTTCCCAACAGCACCGCGGTAGGGTACATCATTATATCCTTTACCGGCTTTAAGCAGACATAATTGGAAATAAAACTGGCGCCTTCTTCCACAAGAGCGATGCTCATCGGCCTGACCGATACGTCCTCCCGCCAGTTGTGGATCATGGTAAAATTCAGGTAGCCTCCGGCTTTAATAAAGAATTCCGAAATACCGAGGTGAAACGCCTCACGGGCGGCTTCCGAAGCGGAACAGCCGGTAATAAGATATACCTTGGCGCCTTCTTCTATGATAATAATATTGTGCACTTTCTGCTTAAAACCCTGGGATTTCAGGAAAAGGCAGGCCTGGATGGGCATGGTAACGGTCGTGCCTTTTTTTACCCGTATAAAATAACCCCCCAGCGTGTCAGCCGGGTATTCCTTGTTCAGGAATTTAAAGGATTTACCGTAATAATCCTTTGCCTCGGGAATTTTCTCCAACGCCTCGTTTGTGTTCAGGATCTCCACGCCTTCCACAAGGCTGCGGGAAAACAAAAGGCTTGAGTCCTGCTGCATGAAACTGGCGGAACGCGTCTTTTCCGTCATATCCATTCCCGAGGAAGAAACGGCCTCTATGTCTTTCGGGTCGATATTTTTGTTCATTTGTTTTGCGGACATGCGCACACCTTGCATCTTTCGTAGCCTGATTTCTTGATGCTCTCGAACATCTCTTTAGGATTGCCGACGCACCAGAACTTACCTTCCATCATGACGCAGCCGTTCTCCGATCTGATATAATCCAGGATATAACCCGTGTGGGTGATGATCAAAGCTGATTTTCCTTCCCGCTTGAGATAACTGTCCAGGACCTGGCCCATCAGGCAGATATTTTCCAGGTCCACCCCCGACTCCGGCTCATCCAGGAGCAAAAGGTCCGGATCCTGAAGCATCAGCTGGAATAGTTCGGAACGCTTCATCTCCCCTCCGGAAAAACCGAGGTTAATGTCGCGGTTTAAGTGCTCTTCCAAAGAAAGCTTGGAGGCTAATGCGCTTATTTTTGACTTGTCTTTACTTAAAAATGAAGCGATCTGGGAAAGTTTGACGCCCCTTATTTTGGGAGGGTGCTGGAACATAATACCCATGCCTAAGCGCACCCTTTTTTCCGTATCCAGGTCGTTTATCTTTTTATTTTTAAAAATGATCTCCCCGCTTTTGGCGTTAAAGCCGCTAAAGCCCATGATAGTCTTTATCAGCGTGCTTTTGCCGCTCCCGTTAGGGCCAAAAAGTATCATGACCTCGCCTTTTTTTATGGACAGGTTCACATTGTTCAAAATGGCCTTACCGGCGACCTCTACTGAAAGATTTTTTACCTCTAACATCATGAATGCCTCATTGCGCTTTTATAACCTGATTCCTTAATCTTCCGATGCCCTCGATTTCGATTTCTATTATATCATACGCCTTCATTTTGCCAATCCCCGCGGGCGTGCCGGTGGAAACGATATCCCCCGGCAAAAGCCGCATCACTTTTGAAATAAAAGAAACCAGGTACTCGGCCGGAAAAATAAAATCAGCGGTGCTGGAGTCCTGTTTTAATTTTCCGTTAAGGCGCGCGCTTATCTTAAGGCTGCCCGGATCGATATCGGTTTCAAGCCACGGCCCCAGCGGGCAGAACGTGTCAAATGATTTGGCCCTTGTCCATTGCCCGTCTTTTTTCTGTATATCCCTGGCGGTAATATCATTCAGGCAGGTATAACCCATAATATATTTCTTTGCCTCTTGAGGTTTTATATTTTTAGCCTCTTTTTTTATCACCAGGGCGAGTTCCGCCTCATAATCAAGCCTTGTTACCCCTGCAGGATAAACAATTTTACTCTCCGGTCCGGTCAAAGCGGTGGGCGGCTTTAGAAAAATCACCGGCTCTTTCGGAACAGCCATATTCAATTCCCTGGCATGGTCTTTGTAATTGAGCCCGACGAGTACGATCTTGGAAGGGCTGGCGGGAGCCGATAGTTTTACTTTATTTAGCGCCACTTTTTGCCCGCTAAAATCTATTTTTTTAAACGGGGGATTTTTCAATACCCTGATATAATCTTTTTCCGCTACACCCCAGTGCTCTTTTTGTCCGTATTGGAACTTTACAATGCGCATATTTCAGGTTACGGGTTTGATTTTCCTGTACTTTAACATAATTACAACCAGCCGCACTTAGCCAGGGCGCATATGGTCTTGGCGTCGGTGATCTTTCCCGACAAAAAAAGCTTTTTGACCAAAGCCCTGGTAACGGGAAAGCTTTTTATAACCTCATCTTCTTCCGTGCGGCTTTCGCATTTTTGGAGTTTTTCAGCTTTATATATAAATATCTTCTCCGTGGAATAACCCGGCACCGGATAGATCCTGCCTAACCCGGTGAATTTAGACGCGCTGTACCCGGTCTCTTCCGCTATTTCCCTGCGCGCGCAATTCAAAGGGGTCTCGCCATCCTGCAATGTCCCGGCGGGAAGTTCATATAGGTATGCCCCTATTACCGGCCTGAACTGTTTAAGGAGTATTATTTTGTCCCTGGTTAAAAACGGGACAACGAGGCTGGCGCCCGGATGCCCGATCATCTCAAAATCCGCTAAATAACCGTTGGGCAGCCTCTGTTGTTTTTTTATGAGGCGCAAAATCCTCCCCTTGTAAATTAATTTTTGTTTGCGCATGGCCTCTTAAAATATTTTTTAGTCGCTTGAACAACCGAGCGGCAGGTTCCTGTCCACGAATTCCACTATTTTTTTCTGGGTTTCATTGTTCATTTTGTAAAATTCGAGCCCCATCCCCGGATAGATCTGCGGCTGGATATCTTTCTGCACAAGCCATACCACCTTGCAGTCAATCTCAAGCCATCCGGGCTTAGGCAAAAGCTGGAGTTTCACATCCAGCACTTCTCCAAGGTTATAGGCTTTATCCGCGAAAACCAAAAGCCCCACGGCGCTTATATTCAGGACTTTGCCGTGCTTGAATTCCTTTTCCGGTTTCCCTTTAAACTGGACGTCTATATCCAACGGCAGACGCTTAAACCTCCTGCGCAGTTTTTTCTTCTGGATCTCGGAAATAACATGTTCCTCTTCAAAACTTTTTATCGCGGACTCTTCGTCGTCATAGATATCGAATACCCGGTCCAGGCACACAAGGCATAAAGTTTTTTTGATATGCGGGGCCATATTCACCAGCTTCATCCTGGCGGCGTGGTTTATCACGTTCTTATACGCGATCGAAAGGACCGATAACCCGGAATAATCGATGAAATTGACGTTCTCGAAATTGCAAAGCAGATCCTTATAACCGTTGGTAAGGCACCATCCCACCTTTTCGATGAATACCGAACTGTCAATATCGATACTGCCTGATAGATCGATGATCGCTATCGCCCCCTGCTTCCTTAGCGTAACTTCCAGCATTGTCTTTTGTCCTTTTGTTAGATTTTAAAATCCCTGATGAACCCCAATGTTCTTTCCGTAGCGCCCTGGTTCTCAACTATAAGCCTGCCCGCTTTCGCCCCGAGTTCTTCTATCTTTCGCGGGTCCTTAAGCAAAAGGCTTATTGCTTTCTTCAATTCTTCTTCGCCTGAAACAGAGCATGCAGCGCCATTGCTCAGGAACAGGTCCGCGATATCGCGGAAATTAAACATGAAAGGTCCGAATATCACGGCCTTGCCTAATACCGCGGGCTCTAAAATATTGTGCCCGCCTTTTTTTACGAGGCTGCCCCCCACAAAGACCAGGTCCGCGATACTGTAAAAATCCGCAAGCTGGCCTATGGTATCCAGGATAAAGACCGCCCGCGCGCTATCCCCCTTAGCGTTCCCGGCTGCCAGCCCGCTTATCCTCACGGGATTAAATCCGGACCGGGAAACTATATCATCTATCTCAGGGGCCCGTTCGGGATGACGGGGAGCGATAAGAAGCCGCAGCCCCGGGAATACTTCAAACAAACCTTTGTAGACCCTTAAGATCATCGCTTCCTCATTCGCGTGTGTAGAGCCTGCGATAAAAACTTTGTCTTTAGCGTTTATCCCCAGTTTCTGCCTCAAGGAAGAGGAATTATCCCTGCTGTCCCGGCGGGGCTTAATATCGAACTTGAGGTTGCCGGTAACCCGTATCCTGTTTTCATCCACCCCGAGGCTTATCAACCTCTTTACGTCGGTTTGCGTCTGCACGCAGAACAAACTGACCTTGTTCAGGATACCCCTTAATATTAACTTTACCAAAGAATATCCTTTAAAAGAGCTGTCTGAGATCCTGCCGTTTATCAATACCACCGGAATATTCTTAGCGGACAAACAGGAGATCAAATTGGGCCAGATCTCCGTTTCGGCGATAATGAAGGCCGCAGGGCGGACCCTGCCGACCACTTTGCTGACGATAAAACTAAGGTCCAGCGGCAGGTAAATCACCAGGTCAGAATCTTTGGCGATCGCTTTTACAATTTTATTCCCGGTAGCGGTAACCGTGGAGAAAACGAATTTCTTGGACGGATAAGCGAGCCTTAATTTGTCCACAAGCTGCCTTACCGCCATAGCCTCGCCCACGCTTACCGCGTGCACCCAGATAGGGTTATTCAATTCCAGGCTTTTGGGCAGCACACCGAGCCGCGAAGCAAACCCTTTGTGGAATTTGCCCTTTATCAAATAAACAGGCAAATAGGCTAAAGCGATCAGAATAAATATCAAATCATACAGGATAATCATGTTTTTAAGGATTTACGCCCTGGGATGCGCTTTATCATAAACGCTTTTCAACCTCTCGGTAGTAAGGTGCGTGTAGATCTGGGTCGTGGAGAGATTGACATGGCCTAAAAGCTCCTGGACGCACCGTAAGTCCGCGCCCCGGTTTAAAAGATGCGTCGCGAACGAATGCCTCAAGGTATGCACGGAAACACCCTGTTTTATTCCGGCGGCGCGCAAATATTTCTTCACGATGTTCCTTACCCCCCTGGTGGAAATCCGCGTTCCGCTCCTGTTTAAAAAAAGGGTGTCGGTCTGTTTATCTCTTTTATCTATATAAGACTTGATCGCTTTTATCGCGGTCTCTCCTATAGGGACGATGCGTTCTTTTCTGCCCTTGCCGAGGACCTTTACCACTCCCCCGAAAAAATCAAGGTCCGTAAGATTTAATCCCGTCAGTTCGCTTATCCTGATACCGGTGCTGTAGAACGTCTCTACGATCGCCTTGTCGCGCAGGCTTCTTTCTTCGTTTTCGGAAAACACCGAATCGATAAGCCTGGTCACCTCTTCTTCGGTCAGAAAAGACGGCAGGTGTTTTTCCTGTTTAGGGCTTGAAATAGTGGTGATGGGATTAGTCTTCAGGAAACCTTCGCGGACCAGGAATTTAAAAAATGACCTGAGCGCCGAGATCTTGCGCGCGACGCTGCGCGCGCCCAGGGAATGCTCCTTTAAAACCGCCAGGTATTTCCTGAGGAACAGATAATCGACTTTATCCAAAAGCGATTCCCCCAGGAACTTCCTGAAATCCTCCAGGTCCAGCTTATAATTAAGGATCGTATGCTTCGAATAGTTCTTCTCTATCTCCAGGTACCTGACGAACCGCTCGATAAACCTTTCCATTAGGCAGCGCCTTCTTCTTTTTTCTCCGGTTCTTTTTCTTCCGGCAGGGTCCTCGAAGTGAACGTGCATTTAGGATAATTGGTACAGCCGTAGAAGAAACCTCTTTTAGAACGCCGCTCTATTAATTCGCCGCCGCAGTCCGGTTGAGGGCATTTTACCCCGGAGGTGATGGATTTGGAATTCTTGCACTCGGGATAGCCGGAACAACTGAGGAATTTCCCTTTCTTTCCCCACTTTATCACCATAGGCTTGCCGCAAAGGCTGCAGACCTCCTGAGTTTCCACTACTTCCTTCTGGATGTTCGCCTGCGCGAAATCCAGGCTAACCTTGAAAGGCTCATAGAATTCTTTTAAGACCTTTATTTTGTCGACTTTCCCCTCTTCTATTTCGTCGAGCTTTTCCTCAAGCCCGGCGGTAAATTTGGTATCCAGGATATTCGGAAAATACTGCACCAGCAGGTCGCACACCTTAAAACCCAGTTCTGTCGGCTGGAAATAACCCTTTATCCTGCGCACATAGTTCCTGTAGATCAAAGTAGTGATAATGGGAGCGTATGTGGACGGCCTGCCGATCCCTTCCTCTTCCAGTGTTTTTACCAAAGAGCTGTCCGAGAACCTCGGAGGCGGCTTCGTAAAATGCTGGGAGGGCAGCAATTGGACAAGCGCCAGGACACATCCTTTTTCCAACGGGGGAATGGCATTCCTGGATTTTTCCTCTTCGCCGCCGTCTTTGCTGTAAACCGCGGTAAATCCTTCGAATGTTTTGGTGCTGCCTGAGGCCGAAAACTGATATTTCCCCGCGCTAATGCTTACGGAAGTAACCAGGTAACGGGCGGGAGACATTTGGCTGGCGACAAACCTGTTGTAAATAAGCTCGTACAACTTGAATTGTTCGGGGGAAAGAAAACTCTTAAGGCTGTCCGGATTCCTCAAAACGGATGACGGCCTTATCGCCTCGTGGGCCTGTTGGGCGAATTTTTTTACTTTGTAAACCGGGGGCGTTTCCGGAACGTAATCTTTTCCGAACCTTTTTAGAATGAATTCCCTCACCTGGCTTACCGCTTCGGCGGCCACCACGGTCGAATCGGTGCGCATGTAGGTGATAAGGCCTACCGGCGACTCTTCTCCAATATCGATGCCTTCATATAGCTGCTGGGCCACGATCATTGTTTTGGTAGCGTTGTATTTTAATTTATTGAAAGATTCCTGCTGGAGAGTGCTGGTAATAAAGGGAGGATCGGGATTACGCTTCCTTTCAGTCTCTTTTATTTCTGAGACTATGAACTGTTTGTCTTTCAACTCCAAAGCGATGCTATCGGCTGTTTCCTGGTTTTTTATCTCCGCTTTTTGTCCGTCTATCTTGTCTAATTTAGCCGAAAATAAAGCCTCGTCCTTCTTCAACTGGGCCTCGATTTCCCAGTATTCCTGTGGGATGTAACTGTTAATCTGGCGCTCGCGCTCCACAATAAGCCTTAAAGCGCCGGACTGGACCCTGCCGGCGC
>JAQULD010000081.1 GCA_028719045.1 Candidatus Omnitrophota bacterium
AAAAACTTTCGTTGCAACTTGAGGATATATTAAATTTTATCGACACGCTAAAGAAATTAAACGTCGATAACATTAAACCTACTAGCCATATCTTGCCTATAAGCAACGTATTAAGGGAAGATACCGTTTCTAAGTCCTTAACCACCGACAAAGCGCTCAAAAACGCCCCTCAAAGGCAAGGCAATTTCTTCGGCGCGCCGAAAATAATCGAATAAATGGAGCTTTATACTTTAACCGCTTGCGAACTTATTGAAAAAATCAATAAAAAGGAAACCACTCCTTCGGATATCCTTAATTCCCTGGCAAAAAGAATCAAGGAAACAGAAAGCAAAACCAGGGCTTACGTCCGGGTACCCGATAATATAGTTACAAATCAAGTAAGCCAGCCAGAACGCCTTTTAAAAGGAATTCCCGTTTCGATCAAAGACAACATCTGCACAGAGGGGCTTAATACCGAATGCTGCTCACGCATACTGCAAGGATTTAACCCTCCTTATGACGCGACGGTAATAAAAAAATTAAAAGAGGCGCAGGCAACCATTTTGGAATTAAAAACGAATATGGACGAATTTGCCTTCGGCTCTTCCACGGAAAACTCCTGTTTCGGGCATACGCACAACCCCTGGGACCTGGAGCGCGTGCCCGGAGGCTCATCCGGCGGCTCTGCCGCGGCAGTAGCCAGCGACGAAGCTGTTTTCGCGCTGGGCTCCGATACAGGCGGCTCTATCCGTCAGCCTGCTGCTTTCTGCGGCGTAGTGGGGCTAAAGCCCACTTATGGCAGGGTTTCGCGCTACGGCTTGATCGCCTTTGCCTCAAGCCTGGACCAGATCGGGCCCATAACTAAAGACGTAAGGGACAACGCGCTGCTTCTGAACATCATCTCAGGCTACGATAAAAATGATTCCACTTCCGCGAATATTGAAGTGCCTGATTACGCAAAATCATTGGGCAGCGGGATAAAAGGGATAAAGATCGGCATCCCCAAGGAATACTTCATCGAAGGCATCGACCCCGAAGTTAAAGCTATAGTCAAGGAGGCGGTCAGCCAGCTTGAAAAACTGGGCGCCACCCAAAAACAAGTTTCGCTGCCGCATACGGAGTATGCCGTTCCGGTCTATTACATCATCGCTACCGCGGAAGCAAGTTCCAACTTAGCCAGGTTCGACGGGATCCAATACGGGTTCAGGGCGAAAAACGGGCAAAAATCCCAGAGTTTGATCGATATGTACAAACAGACCCGGGGAGACGGTTTCGGCGAAGAAGCTAAACGCCGGATTATACTGGGGACATTTGCGCTCTCGCACGGTTATTACGACGCGTACTACCTGCGCGCTTTAAAAGTAAGGACACTGATAAAAAAGGATTTTGACGAAGCCTTTAAGGAGTTTGACTGCGTTATTACTCCGACCGCGCCTTCTCCGGCTTTTAAGATCGGAGAAAAAACAGATAATCCGCTGCAAATGTATTTATCGGATATTTTCACGATCTCCGCCAACCTCGCGGGGATACCCGCGATCTCGATACCTTGCGGTTTTACCAAAAAAGGCCTTCCGGTCGGCTTGCAGATATTAGCCAAACCTTTCGCTGAAGAAACGCTTTTTAAAGTCGCGCACGCCTATGAACAATCTTGCGGATGGCGGCAGGCAATGAAACCAAAAATATGAAATACGAAACAGTGATCGGATTAGAGGTGCATGTTCAATTAGCGACCAGGACCAAGGCCTTTTGCGGTTGCTCGACCCTTTTCGGCCAGGAACCCAATTCCCAGGTCTGTCCGGTCTGCCTCGGTTTCCCGGGCACCCTGCCGGTTTTAAATAAAACCGCTCTTGATTACGCGATCAAAGTAGGCATCGCCCTAGGCTGCAAAATACAGGAATTCACGAAATTCGACCGGAAAAATTATTTTTATCCCGACTTACCCAAAGCTTACCAGATCTCGCAGTATGACCTTCCGGTCGCCCTGGACGGATACCTGGATATAACGGCTGAAGATAAGCCTAAACGCATCAATATAAAAAGGGCCCATCTTGAAGAAGACGCGGGCAAACTAATACATAAAGAAGAAATAAGCCTCGTGGATTATAACCGCACCGGCATACCGCTTCTGGAGATCGTAAGCCAGCCGGAATTGAATTCACCGCAAGAGGCCTACGATTACCTTACGGCCCTAAAGAGTATCATTGAATATCTCGATGTTTCCGACTGCGACATGGAAAAAGGATCGCTGCGCTGCGACGCGAATATTTCTTTAAGGGAAAAAGGGGCGAAAGAACTCGGCACTAAAACCGAATTAAAGAACTTGAATTCGTTTAAAGCGGTGAAAGACGCGTTGAACTATGAAATAGAACGGCAGTCCGGATTATTGGACTCAGGGGACAAAATAATCCAGGAAACCAGGCTTTGGGACACCAAAGCGCTGTGCACCGTTTCCATGCGCACGAAAGAAGAAGCGAAAGACTACAGGTATTTCCCGGAGCCCGACCTGCCGCCTTTTTTGATCGATGAAAAAAAGATAGCAGAGATAGAAAAAACCATCCCCGAACTGCCGGAGGCGAAAATAAAGCGTTTTATCAAAGATTACGGGCTGTCCGAATATGACGCTAAAATCCTGGCGGCATCGAAAAAAACAGCCGGATACGCCGAAATATGCCTGAAGGCTTTTCCGGATAAGGAAAAGAAATCCGTCGCCAACTGGATAATAGGCCCGCTCTCAGCCACAGCAAACAATCTCAATCGCGAGATTGCTCAATTAAACGTTTCCCCTGAAGATTTGATAGATTTAATCGAACTGGTGGAAAAGAAACAGGTGATTTCCAACCTGACAGGAAAAGCTGTACTGGAAAAGATGGCTAAAACCGGGAAATCCGCTCAAGCCATAGTCGCGGAAGATAACCTGGCGCAGATCTCGGATTCCGGATCCCTGGATATAATAATCGATGAAGTGCTCAAGGAAAATACAGGTTCTGTGAATGATTACAAAGCGGGCAAAATAAATGCCCTGATGTTTTTAGTGGGACAAACCATGAAAAAGAGCAAGGGCAAAGCAAACCCAAAACTATTACAGGAAATGTTAAAGAGGAGGCTGGCTGATGCGTAGAAAATTAATTATCGGTGCGGTAGTCATTGCCGGTGTTTTCATTTTTATTTCCCAGGCAATGTCGGCGATGGACAAGAAGAAACAGGATGAGCTTTTCCGCAAGATCCAGCTTTTTTCGGATACGCTGGCGATCATTCAATCTGATTACGTCGACGAAGTAAACCCCAAAGACCTGATCTACGGAGCGCTAAAAGGCATGCTTTCTTCGCTTGACCCGCACAGCCAGTTCATGGATCCCGATACTTATAATGAATTAAAGATCGATACCGAAGGGAAATTCGGAGGGCTGGGCATAGAAATAACCGTAAAAGACGGTTTACTCACGGTAGTCACGCCTATCGAAGATACTCCCGCCTGGAAGGCCGGAGTAAAAGCCAACGACAGGATAGTCAAGATAAACAATGAATTAACCCGGGACATGACCCTGATCGACGCTGTAAAGAAATTAAGAGGAAAGCCTGGAGAGCCGGTAACCATCTCGATATTGAGGGAATCGGAAAAAAAGATCATCGAGCTTAAGATCGTCAGGGAAATCATAAAAATCAAAGATATAAAGGACGCGAGGGTCTTAGACGACGGGGTCGGCTATGTGCGCATCATCGAATTCAGGGAAAATACCCCGAACGACCTGAAAATGGTCATGGAAATGCTCAAAAAACAGGGAATGAATTCGATTATCATCGATCTGCGCAATAATCCCGGAGGACTCCTGGATTCCGCGGTCAAAGTGACCGAAGAATTCATCGACAGCGGGAAACTTATTGTCTCGACAAAAGGGCGCAAAACTTCGCAAAACCTGGAATTTTACTCGCACGCCGGACATCCCATCACTGACCTTCCCATGGCGGTATTAATAAATGAGGGGTCTGCCTCCGGGAGCGAAATATTCGCCGGAGCGTTACAGGACTACAAACGGGCTATAATTTTAGGGGTTAAATCGTTCGGTAAAGGCTCGGTACAGACGGTTATCCCGTTAAGCGACGGCTCTGCTTTAAGGCTTACCACCAGCAAATATTTCACGCCCGCGGGCAGGGTCATACACGGGAAAGGCGTTATCCCGGATATTGTGATTGAAGACGGCAAGATCGAAACGGAAGCCACGAAAACCGAGGAATCTGACATAGAAAAGAATAAAACGAAAATATTCGAAGAAATAGAAAACAAAGAAAAGAAGACGCCGGAAGAAAAAGAGAAAGAGAAAGAAAAAGATTTCAAAGCCGATAACCAGTTGATGCGCGCGGTTGATATACTCAAAGCCATAAAGATCTACAAAAACGCGCCAAAACCATAAAACGGACCGTCAAGAATATGCCCGGAGAAAATAAAATCAAGAATGTAATTATAGTGCTGATCATCGCTATCGCCCTGTTTGAAGGGGTTTTCCTCGCGGTTTTATCGAGGAAAAAAGCCCATAAGAAGGCTTTCGCGCCGGTTAAACCGCAGGCGGCCGTTTTGAAAGGCAAAATCGCCATAGTGATCGATGACTGGGGATATACCCTCAGCAACGAGCCTATCCTTGACCAGATAAAATATCCTATAACCGGCTCGATACTGCCTAATTTAAAATATTCTAAGGAGATCGCCCGGGAATTCCATAAATTGGGATTTGAAGCTATACTCCATCTTCCCATGGAACCCGGAGAAAAGATCAGGCTTGAGCAAAATACGATCCTGACTTCCATGGACGCAAAAACGATCGCTGAGATCGTAAACAGCGACCTGGATGACTTGCCCTATATTGACGGAGCGAGCAACCACATGGGTTCAAAAGCCACGCAAGACGAAAAGACCATGAGCGTGGTCTTGGACGTATTGAAAAAACGCAACCTTTTCTTTTTGGACAGTTTTGTGACTTCCAAATCGGTATGCACGGGATTAGCCGCGAAAAAACATATCGCGTTCGCCAGAAGGGACGTATTCCTGGACAATAAGGAAGAGTCCGGGTACATAAAAGAGCAGCTAAACGAATTAAAAAAGAAGGCGGAGCAATACGGAAAAGCCATAGGGATCGGCCACGACCGTAAGGTAACCCTGGAAATTTTAAAAGAATCAATGCCCGAAATCGAAAAAGAAGGCTACAAGTTTGTTATCCTTTCGGACTTGGTGAACTGACAGATGTACGTGCTGGGTATAGAAACATCGTGCGACGAAACTTCCGCATCCGTGGTAAAAGACGGACGAACCGTCCTTTCCAACATCGTCGCTTCCAGTTTGAACCAGCACAAGAAATACGGGGGCATCATTCCGGAAATCGCCTTCCGCATGCAGCTTGATACGATAACCGGCGTTACCGACAGCGCGTTAAAAGAAGCGAAACTAAAGCTTAACGATATAAAACTGGTAAGCGTTACCAGCGGCCCGGGACTGCTCGGGTCACTGCTTGTTGGGATATCCTTTGCCAAAGCGATAAGTTTCAGCGGAAAAATCCCGCTTTTGGGGGTAAACCATCTTTACGGCCATATATATGCCGCTTTCTTAAATAATAACAAACTGGAGCTGCCGTTTGTCGCTTTGGTCGTTTCCGGAGGACATACCAGCCTGCTTTATATAAAAGATTTTGATAAGATCGAGCTGCTGGGTTCTACCCGGGACGATGCCTGCGGAGAGGCGTTCGACAAAGTGGCAAAGATATTAAAGCTTGGTTATCCAGGCGGGCCGGTGATCGAACGGATGGCGCAAGGCGGGAACCCCGGTAAAATAAAATTCAACTGCTCCAACACAAAAGACCCGCTTGATTTTAGTTTCAGCGGCATAAAAACCGCGGTATTATATTGTATAAGGGATACCCCGCGGCCGCAACTTGCGCAGATAAAAGATATTTCGGCTTCTTTCCAGGAAACTGTCATAAACACCCTGGTTAAAAAATCCATGCTCGCCTGCAAAATGAAAAAACAAAAATTGCTGGTGGTTGCGGGAGGGGTGGCGGCGAATAACAGGTTAAGGGAAAAGTTCCTTCAGGCTGCCGGAGAAAACTCCATCAAATGCCTGTTTCCGGAGAAAAAACTGTGCATGGACAATGCCGCGATGGTCGCGGGGCTGGGTTACCATTTGCATAAACTGGGCTACGACTCAAGTTTAGGGATATCTGCGGATTTAGGATAAAGAATCTAAATTAAAGGAGAAAATATGCTTTCAGATTCCCAGATAATTATACGCTTGACTTTATCTGTTTTCTTAAGCGGAATGATCGGCCTTGAACGCCAGATCCACCGCAGATCGGCGGGATTACGCACACACATCCTGGTTTCTATGGGCTCCTGTCTTATAATGTTGACTTCGATGTATGTTTTTGGTATATATAAGAACATAACATCCTTGGACCCGACCAGGATCGCTGCCGGCGTAATCACCGGAATAGGATTTTTAGGCGCCGGAGCAATTATCAGGGAAAGAGAAGGGATCAAAGGTTTAACCACCGCTGCCAGCCTCTGGGTGGTTGCGGCGCTGGGCATGGCGGTAGGATGCGGCTTTTACGTCGCCAGCCTCTTTACCACAGCCCTTACCCTGATAGTCCTTTTATTCTTACGGCGCATAGAAAACGTGATTTTCGGCGAAGAAAGCAAATCGCAGTAAATAAATAAAACTTTCGTTTATAAAGGGGGTGATATCAGTGGCATTCAAGAAGAAAATGGAAGAAAAGGTACTCGACGTCGACGCTTCATTCCAGGGGAACTTAAGTTTCAGGGACCCGGTGAACCTGCGCATTAACGGCAGATTCGAGGGTAATCTTGACACCAAAGGAAATTTGACCATAGGCCAGACCGCGGTAGTATTCGCGGACATTATAGGAGACAATATAATCATAGGCGGAAGGGTAAAAGGAAAGATCACCGCGAAGGGAAAGCTCTCGTTTCTTTCGACCGCGATAGTGGAAGGGGAAATATTCCCCACGAGATTAAGCATAGCGGAAGGAGCGATATTCGAAGGAAAATGCTCCATGCTTCATGACTTTCTTAACAGCGAAGAAGTCGCCCGCTACCTGGAAGTGGACCTTAATTCGATACAGGAATGGGCCAATAACGGAAAAATCCCCGCCCTTAAAGAAGGCAACGGCTGGAAATTCGAACGCAAAGCCATTGATTCATGGATCGTGGCGGACAAAGTAGGGAAATAACATAATGAAAAATCTTTCTGAGGAAAAACTTCTGACTGTAAGGGACGTATCGCTTATTTTAGGCGTATCGGAAAGGGAAGTGCTTGATTTTTCGGAAAACGGAGCGCTTCCCGCCTATAAAATCGGCGGCGTG
>JAQULD010000082.1 GCA_028719045.1 Candidatus Omnitrophota bacterium
TGAAGTCCTTTACAATAAAACCCTGGAAGAAAACCTTAAAGTCTGCCCAAAATGCAATTACCATTTCGTGCTCGGGGCCTACGAAAGGGTAAATACCATTATTGATAAAGACACATTCCAGGAATTCGATAAAGAACTGCTTTCGCAGGATCCCCTGGATTTTAAAGGGCCAAAGACTTATAAAGATAAACTGTCGAGCGACCAGGCAGCCACCGGCCTGAAAGATGCGGTTATAACCGGTGAAGGGCTCCTGGACAATAAAAGGACTATTATAGCGGTAACTGATTCCCGTTTTATCATGGGTTCAATGGGCTCAGTAGTGGGTGAAAAAATCACCCACGCTACGGAAATCGCCACAAAGAATAAATTGCCGATAATCATAGTTTCCGGCTCCGGAGGAGGAGCGCGCATGTATGAAGGGATGTTCAGCCTTATGCAGATGGCAAAGACGTGCGCCGCGCTTTCTTACCACCACCGCGCTGGGCTTGCGTTTATTTCCGTGCTTACAAATCCCACCATGGCGGGGATTATGGCTTCTTTTGCCGGGATAGGGGACGTAATCATCGCGGAACCAAAGGCGCTTATCGGATTTACCGGCCCGCGAGTCATTGAACAGACTATCAGGCAGAAACTCCCACCCGGATTCCAGCGTTCGGAGTTTCTCCTGGAGCATGGCCTGATAGATATGATCGTGTACCGTAAGGATATGAAATCGTCTTTAAGCCAGCTGATAGATTATCTTGGTTGATTTATTCGGGAATCCTGATATAATAGTTAAAATTTATTTGTAATTCGTGCGGGGCTAAACTCTAGTGAGGAGGATATGGCACAAGTCAGTCTCAAGAACGTCTCCAAAGTATTCGCTAACAATGTGAAAGTCGTTAATAATGTTTCTTTGGGTGTGGAAAATAAAGAGTTTTTGGTCCTGGTCGGGCCTTCCGGATGCGGAAAATCCACCACTCTTAGGATGATAGCCGGGCTCGAAGAGTCCACTTCCGGTGATATATATATAGGGAATAAACGGGTAAATGACGTGCCTGCGAAAGACAGGGACATCGCGATGGTATTCCAAAACTACGCCCTTTACCCCCATATGACCGTATTTGAAAACATGGCTTTCGGCTTGAAGCTAAGGCATTATCCTAAGCGCGAGATAGTCCAGAGGGTTAACGAAGCGGCCGAAATATTAAGCATAAAACATCTTTTGAACAGAAGGCCGAAAGAGCTTTCAGGCGGCGAAAGGCAGCGTGTAGCTGTAGGAAGAGCAATCGTGCGCAAACCTATGGTCTTTTTGTTCGATGAGCCTTTGAGCAACCTCGACGCGAAATTAAGGGTCCAGATGCGCACGGAAATCCACAAGCTGCACATAAGGCTGCAGACCACGATCATCTACGTTACTCACGACCAGGTGGAAGCTATGACCATGGGCGACAGGATCGTAGTAATGAGGAACGGGGTGATCCAGCAGCTCGCAGACCCGATAGCTGTGTACGATAACCCCAAAAATAAATTTGTCGCCGGGTTCATCGGGTCTCCTCCGATGAATTTCATGACCGGAAAGATCATTAAAAAAGAAGGAAAGTTCTATTTTGACGAGGGAAAATTAGTGGTCAAGATAGTCGAGAGCATGTATAACAAACTCACGCCGTATTTGGGAAAAGACGTTATTTTCGGCATTCGTTCCGAAGATATCTACGATAAACTTTTCGTGTCGGAAGCTCCGCCGGAAAACATAGTCAGGGTGAACTGCGAAGTGTTTGAGCCTATGGGATCCGAGGTTTACCTTTACCTGAATACAGGCAGGCATACTTTTGTCGCGCGCGTAGGCGCTCACGACAGGCCCCAGGTTAACTCTGATATGGATTTGGTATTTGACATGAGCAAGGTCCATTTCTTCGATAAGGATACCGAAGAAACGATAGTCTAAATACAACATCTCGCCAGCCCGATTAATATAGTGGCCAAAAACTCCACTTATATTATTTTAATTCTCGCCTCCGCAATATTTTTACCTATTTTTGTTAAAACCGCTTTTCATCTTCCCCTGATTTACATATTCCTTTTTATCCTCCTGAACATCCTGTTTATTTTTTTACAATTCAATAAATATTCCAAAAAAAATAAAGACTTGTCCCTTAAGATCCAGGATTCCCAGGAAGCGATGAATGTCTTGAAAGACATCAATTTCAAAGAACGCAAAAGCAGGATCGCGCTTTATGAAAAAATCGCCCGTTACAAAGGGCTAAAGAAGATCATCGAGGAAATCAACACCAATTCTTCCCTGGATTTCGTCGCGGAATACCTCGTGTCCGTGGCTTTCTCCACCATCGCCGCCAACAGAGGCGCCTGCATCCTTTACCTTTTAAACCCTCAAACCCAGAAATTAAGCATGTATAAAACCAAAAAAGAGGAGAAAAACCTTATCGTCAAATCTAAAGAAGGAGATACCTTCGATTTCTGGGTCTTAAGGCATTTGAGCCCGCTTCTTGTGGAAGACGGAAGGGATGATTTCCGCTTTGACCTTGAAAAGATAAAGTCGTATAAAGAAAGGCCGGTGGTTTCCGTAGTAAGCTCGCCGTTTATCAGCGAACACAGTTTTTTGGGGCTCCTCAGGCTTGACAGTATGAGGGCAAAGGCTTATTCGCAGGATGACCTGAGGTTCCTGGTGACAATTTGCGATATAGGGGCGGTCGCCCTGGAAAACGCCATGCTTGTTTCCAGGACCCAGGACCTGGCTATTCACGACGGGCTGACTTCTTTCTACAGAAAGGGTTATTTCATGGACAGGTTGAAAGAAGAATGCAAAAGAAGCGCGCGCCAGAACAAGACATTTTCCCTTTTGATGCTGGATATCGACCATTTTAAGGATTTTAACGATACATACGGGCATACCGCCGGGGATATTGTGCTTAAAGAAATAAGCCATAATATAATGGAACTATTAAAGGAAAAAAGCGCGGTTATAAGCCGTTTTGGCGGAGAAGAATTTTGCATGATCTTAACCGGCATGGAACGGGCAAAGGCTGAAGAAACAGCCGAACAAATCCGCGAAAAAATCGGGGCCACAAAAATAAATCTCAGGGGAAAACAGCTTAACGTTACCGTTTCTATAGGAGTGGTGAATTTTCCCTCCACTGATAAAGATGAAATGGAACTTATCATTAAAGCCGACAGGGCGATGTATGAAGCCAAGCAAAAAGGGAGAAACCGGGTCATTGCCGCCTGACAATGGACGGATAAATTAAGATGATTATAGCCGGAACGCTGATATTATTAATAGTAACTGTTTTAATTCACATTATCCTGAAACGTGTTTTTGAGGATAATTCCCTTAAAATAGAAGAAAAATACCGCGATCTGGAAAAAGAATCCGCTGTCCTGATCCTGGAAAACGAAAAAATCGGACAGGAAAATTCACTCCTTGAGACGAGGCTTGAGGAGACGAGGGCGCTGTATGAAATAACCAAGGAAATATGCGTCTCTTTGGACAAGGAAACTATGTTCAAGAATTTCTGCGCGCATATGCACAAATACGTGCGGCTGCGCGACTGCAAGCTTCTTGAGCCGGAAGTGGATTTGCTTCCCTATAAAGACTGCACGGTTTTGTCTTTGCAGATGAATAGAAACAGCATCGGCTACCTCGTCGCGGATGGATTGTTGGAAGAAGACAGGGAAAAGTTCCATATTTTATCCCAGCAGTTCCTGCTGGGGATTAAAAGGGCTATCCTTTACCAGAAACTGCATGAACTGGCCATAACAGACACCCTAACAGGCGTCTTTACCCGCAAGCATTATCTGGAAAGGCTAAAGGAAGAGCTTGATTATTCCGCTAAATTCGGATACCCTTTCGGCCTTCTTATGCTGGACATCGACCATTTCAAGGAATATAACGATAGATACGGCCACCTTGTGGGCGACGCGGTGCTCAGGGAAATATCCAGGATCATCAAAGAAAACTTAAGGCAGATAGACCTGGTGGGAAGGTACGGCGGCGAAGAGTTTTCCATCATTTTGACCCAGACCGACAAAGAAGGCGCGAAACTCGCCGCGGAGCGTATCCGTTCTTCGATTGAAACGCAGGTCATCAAGGCCTATGACGAAAACCTGAAGGTAACGTTGAGTATCGGCGTTTCGGTGTTTCCTGAAGACGGGAAAGGCCCTGAGGTCTTGATAGAAAAAGCTGACCGCGCCCTTTACCGCGCTAAAGAAGAAGGAAGGAACAAGGTTTGCGTATTCAGCAGGAAATAGAATAGTTCTTGCAAAAAAATAATTTTCGTATAAAATACAAACCATTATGAGACCGCAGTTTATTGTCGGAATAGTCCTAGGTGGCACTAATCTAAAAATCGCGCTCGCGGACCTCAGGTACCATATTAAAGATACCCGCCTCTTAACTACCGGAAAATTCCTCACCAAAGAAAGCCTTATCCAGGCGATCATTTCCGCTACCGAAAGTATACTAAAGAAAAACAGGATAGAAAAGAACCGCGTTTTAGGCGTGGGGCTCGGCCTGCCCGGCCCGATAGACTCAAAGCGTGGGCTCGTGCATTTTTTCCCCAATATACCCGGATGGAAAGAAGTAAAGCTGAAAAAAATACTGGAGCAGAGGCTAAAATTACCGGTATTCATCGATAATGACGCTAACCTCATGGCTCTCGCGGAACAGAGGCTTGGCGCCGCTAAAGGTGTTAAGAACGCTGTCTGCATCACATTAGGCACAGGCGTCGGAGGCGGGCTTATCCTGGAAGGGGAACTTTACCGCGGATCTAATTTTGCCGCCGGAGAAATAGGCCATATGCCGGTCAATGAAAAAGGGCCTAAGTGCAATTGCGGAGGGACCGCCTGCCTCGAAGCTTACATCGGGAACAACAGGATCCTGGAGCTTGCCGGAAAATTATTCGGGAAAAATATTTCCCTGGAGGAATTAAGTTTGCTCGCGGCAAAAAGAAATAGGCGCGCGCAGGAATTATGGTATAATGTAGCGAATTATTTAGGAATTGTTCTTTCTGGAGTGGTAAACCTGATCGACCCGGATGTAATCGTAATCGGCGGAGGAGTAGCCAACGCCGGTAAAATACTTTTTGATAATGTCAAAGGCGCTATAACAAAACGCGCGATGGCCGTGCAGGCAAAACACGTAAAGGTCAGGAAGGCCGCGTTAGGAAACAGGGCCGGTATGATAGGCGCTGTTATCCTGGTCAAAGAAAGTCTGGAGAAATGAAGCTTTTCATAGATACGGCAAACGTTAAGGAAATAAAAGAAGCGGAAAGCCTCGGTTTAATAGACGGAGTCACCACAAATCCCTCATTGATCGCCAGGGAGAACCGGCCCGCCGAAGTAGTATTAAAGGAAATCTGCTCTATCGTAAAAGGGCCGGTAAGCGCTGAAGTGATAAGCCTTAAAGCGCAGGATATGGTCCAGGAGGCGATGGAACTGGCAAAGATCGCCAAGAATATAGTTATAAAAGTCCCCCTCATCAAAGAAGGCCTTAAGGCTGTCAATGTACTTTCCGCCAAAGGCGTAAAGACCAACGTTACCCTGTGCTTTTCACCTTCACAGGCGCTTTTGGCCGCCAAGGCCGGAGCCAATTACATTTCCCCTTTTGTGGGAAGGTTTGACGATATCAGCCAGACAGGCATAGACCTTATCTCCACCATAAAACTTATTTATTCCAATTATAAATTCAAGACCGAGATCATCGTGGCATCTGTCCGTAATCCTTTGCATGTCGTGGAATCGGCAAAGATCGGGGCGGATATCGCGACTGTGCCTTTTTCGGTCATCGAACAGCTTTTAAAACATCCTTTGACCGATATCGGGGTCCAGCGGTTCCTGGATGATCATAAAAAGATCCCCAAAACCAACCATGGCTAAAAAGAAAACTGAAAAGTGCGCCCGGATTTGTTTCTTGTCTTTTTTCATAATTTTTACCTGCGCCATTGACCTGTGTTTCGCCAAAGCCTTTAAGACCAACCATAAATCCAAAGAGAGCGAAAAGAAAGAAGCCCCCAAAGATAACAAAATAGAAGAGCCTATCGTGGTAAACGGCGATGTGGTGGAGTATTCTACCGATAACAAGGAGATCACCGCGAGCGGGAACGTCATGGTAAATTATAAAGGGACTAAGCTTACCTGCAAGAAACTTACCGTGAACACCCTGTCGAAAGACGCGCTTGCCGAAGGGAACGTAAGGATAGAGGACAATAAGGGGCTGATAGAAGGGGAAAAAATAGCTTACAATTTTGCCAGCAAGACCGGCACTATTTTTAACGCCGATTTCCGTTCTTCGCCCATGTTCGGCAGGTCGAGACAGATAGAACGCGTAAGCGAGTCGGAATTTACGGTAGTGGACGGTTACGCCACTACCTGCAGTTATGACCGCCCCCATTTCAGGCTCGGTTCGAAAAAAATCAATTTTTACCCCCATGACAAGATCCAGACCAAGGATGATGTTTTTTATATTAAAAATGCCCCTTTTATGTACCTGCCCAGGTTTAACGCGAGCCTTAAGGACCGTAATTCCCATGTACAGATAAGCCCGGGGAAAAGCGGCGCATGGGGGCCGTACGTGCTTACGACCTACCGCTGCGATTTTAGCGACGATTTTAAGGGAAAGATTTATACGGATTACCGTATGAAACTCGGCCCGGCTGGAGGTTTCGGGGCGAATTACTCCACGCCGCAGTTCGGCAAGGGTCATTTTAAATACTATTACGCGCATGAAAAACCAGAACACCCGGTGGAAAACCAATCCACCGAGTTCCAAAGATACTTCGTGCGCCTGCGCCACAATTGGGAGATCGACGACCGCACTAAAGCAAACCTTGAGTTTTACAAAATAAAGGATTCCAGGCGCGCGCTGGGCACGGATGTCAATTTTCTTAAAGATTATTTTTTCCGCGAATATGAAAAAGATTCTCAGCCGCCTACTTATTTAACGGTAAACCACGCTTTTGATTATTCTAGCCTGAACCTCCTGGCGCAAAAAGAGGTGAACCACTGGTACACTCATACGGACAAGGTGCCTGATGAAAAACTGCCTCAGGTGACATATGATTTGCCGGAATATAAGCTGGGGGAAACCCCGTTTTATTTTAAGAACACGACAGAAGCCGCCAGGCTGGTAAACAATAATGTGGCGAATGCCGGTATTGATAATCAAGTCTCAAGGTTTGATACTTATAACCAGTTTTCTTCTCCATTTAAAGCATCTATTTTTTGGTTCAATCCTTTTGTAGGCACCCGCGAAACTGCTTATTCCATGGAT